>JAGYLT010000023.1 GCA_018400545.1 Bacteroidales bacterium | reverse complement strand
TATGGGACGCAGTTTTCAGATATCAGATGTTTGATATTTGTCCATCCAGAAGAAACCACTTCAACGAATAACCCAATAACTTCATAAATTTTGAAACCCCAACTTTAGCTCACTTCAGGCACTTCTTCAAACTCAGGCCTTGCCCGCCTTCACATAAGCATCGTCATAATATTTACGCAACTCACGCCATCCGAACATGGGTGATGCTTCCTGTATGCGGTTACGCAAGGCAATGCGCTCCATACGTTCAAGTTTCACAAATTCGAACATTTTTTGAGCCAGTTCTTCAGCTGATACATTCGGATGTTTATTTTTACGTTTCACCACGATCAATCCCTTATCTTCATTTTCTTCCACGTTGTTGAGCACATAAGATCCAAATCCGGAAAGATCGGTAGTTACCGATGGCAAACCTGATGCGCAACATTCAAGTGGTGTATATCCCCATGGTTCGTAATAACTCGGGAACACCCCAAGGTGGCAGCCTCTTACAAATTGCAGGTAGTCCATCCTGAAGAGCGGATTTGAAGTTGAAACAAAGTCAGGGTGATAAACCACTTTCACTTTATCTTCCTTGTAGTTGAGCAGGTTCGAAGTTTTCATGAAGTTCATAATCGGATCCTTGTGCTCATCCACGAGGTTGTGGGTTACGATGGCCGGCATTCTGTCGCTGCGCCAGCTACCCAAATTACGGCGTAAACGGAGGGCCAGGTAATCGTCAACAAGACTATTTAAATTTGGCATCGCGTTGGTGTCGTCTTTCACAAGCATTTCATTGAATAACTTGTCCGACAGCACTTCCTGAATATCATCGCAGTTACGCCTGATCTCTTCCAGCTTGGCTTTCGATTCCAGTACACTTGAGTTCATGGAGTGATAAGGAGCCCGCGTAATGAAGAACATAACCACGGTTTTGTCGATGCCCGCTTCTTTCATCATCCAGTTGAGTTTAGCGAGAGCTTCCAGGGTTACATCAAATCCTTTGTTGAAATATTCGTACCTCCCGGAGGTGAAGAAATAAAGCGTTTTGTCGAGGTCGAAGGTATAATTGTGGAAAAAATGGCCCATCACAAATTCATTGATCATGGCTTTGTTTTGCTTATGAATTTGCTGAAACTCATGCATAACTTCAAAGCGCTTGATATTTAAACCATTTGGTAAAACGCACTCTGGCTTACGCCCGATGAGGTATTCGCATTCATGGGCAGTAAGATCGCTCACGGTTGAGAAAATATGGGCACCGTGTGATGCTGCCCGCTCAATATCCACAATATGCCTGATGTTGAAATGATTGGCTTCTGCCTGCCAGTCGTAAAACGGAAGGTGATCATAAAACTGCGGATCGTTCATGGCGAGATAACGCCCGAGCATGGTGGCATGCGTTGTGAAAATGAGCTTAGTATTGATCTTGTGTCGCCTGAGCTCCGGAATGGGAATGCCGGCCATCCATTCGTGGAAATGCGCAATGAGCTGTTTATCCAGGTTTTCACGATAGGAAAGCTGCTTGATAAATTCATATACCATAAATCCAAACGAAATCACCTGGTCAACAAGGTTGTCACCTCCGGGAAGGCTTATCTGGTGATGTTCCCAGAAAATATATTTATGTTCGTGGATTTTTGGCAGCAGCGATTGCGGGTTAAACAATATGGCAGTCGGACGGCCATCAATCAGCCAGGTTCCGTAATGAATATCATATCCCATGCTGTGCATGATGCGTACCACATCTTTCACGGGGTCACGGTCTTCTTTTATCTTTTCTTCGTTATAAAGATCCGGATCATACTCAAACATGGCCGCAGCCTGGTTGGCAAAATAAGGCCCCAGCAATAGGTAATTGTCTCCCCATTTTACTTTCGCTGCTGGCACTTTGGTTTGGATTACCGTGTAGATTCCACCAACCTGGTTACAAACTTCCCAGGCGCATTCCATCAACAAGGAATTATTAACCTGCTCTTCGGTGAGTTCTTCCAGGGGGTTCTCTTCAACGCTTATTTCTTCTACCTTTGGCTTGACATGATTGTTTATCGCTTCCACAGGCTCATTTTTTTTTGATTGTTTCTTTTCTTCAGTTTTAGCTGCTTCACTTGCCTCGAAATACGATCGGGCCGTATTATCCTTTTTTACCGTTTTGGTTTCGTTGGTTCCTTCCCGGGTAACGATTTCGCGCTCCGGCAACTTCGGATATGGTGATGCATACATCGATTCATGGCTTTGATCAGAATCAACCTTACCGGAACTTTCTGTTTCAGGATAACTGGGACTTGGAGATGGGTCAATTACTTTTGACTTTTCATCTGAGGGCACAGCTTTAGTATCTTCAACGGGTTTTTTGGGCTTGCGTATTGTTGATGTTTTTGCCTTTGTTTTTCCGGTGTCTTTCTGTTCCGATACGGGTTTTTCCGACTTCTTCTTTTGTGCCATAATATCAATATTTTATATAAAGGCTCAAAAGTAAATACAAAATCACAAACCCTTGCAAAATCTTACCCATTTAAGTTTTTTTTTGCCTGGATTGTTATTTTCTGCCTACAATAATTGTGGAAAGTCCCATGCTATTCAAAACAATCCTGTCACCTATTTTAAAGATCGGAACCAGTAAATCAAAAATTTTAACCTGACCTGTTGGGATGATTTTTTTCTTTAAAATCCTGCCCGAAAAAAACCACCCGAACATACCCGCAAAGTTGAAGTATTGTTTTTGGATGATCTCCAACTGGTTTGCCTCAAATAAACTGCTCAGCGATGCAATGTTATAACGCCTGAAATGACCCAGGTCAACATCAAAATTATTATAGAGTGATTGATACGAGGGTACCAATATGATGAGCATTCCGCCTTTTTTAAGCAGTTTTTTGCAATTTGCCACAGCCATTTTGTCTTCCTCGATGTGTTCCACCACGTTAAGGGCAAAAATGGTATCGAATTTTTCAAACAGGTTTTGGTGTTTGATCTCAAATTCAGGATCTGTAAGATCCATTTGCACAACACCCTGCAAAGATTCTGCATCTGAAAATCTGCTGGTAAGTTTTTCGCAATAGTTTTCCCGGATATCGGTTAAGGTGATCCGGGCGTGATCCGTAATAAAAAATTCGGAGATGTTGCCATGGCCGCTGCCCACTTCCATAATATCCCCTGAACACCAGGGTTTGATGGTTTCATACATCCAGCGGTTGAAGCGCCTGGCTTTTCCTATGGCCTCGAGGGTTTCACTGCCCACGGCATCATGTTCGCGAAACCGGAATTTACGCATCCGTTACGATTTTAGCAGTTGGATAAATGCATCCGGTTCATAGATTTCCTGGGTGCCGGTTTTCATGTTTTTCACCGAAAGCACATTTTTTTCCATCTCATTTTTACCGGCCAGCACCACCCATGGAATTTGCTTTTTGTTGGCGTAGGTCATTTGTTTTTTCATTTTTGCGGCCTCGGGAAAAAGTTCCGCATTGATGCCTGCCGCCCTGACTTTTTGTAGCATTTTCAGGCAGTATTTTTCTTCTTCCTTCCCAAAGTTCACAAAAAACACCTGTGTGGATTCGAGGCCGGTTTCGGGATAAAGACCAAGTTCATTGAGGACATCGTAAATGCGGTCGGCGCCAAAGGAGATACCCACACCTGAAATGTCCGGCATCCCGAAAATGCCCGTCAGGTCGTCGTAGCGGCCGCCTCCGCAAATGCTGCCAATTTTCACATCCTGCGCTTTCACCTCAATGATGGCGCCGGTGTAATAATTTAATCCACGTGCCAGGGTCAGATCAAGTTCTGCCATGCCATCCAGGCCAATTTCCCTGAGCCCTGAAAAAATCTCCTGCATTTCTTCCAGTCCTTTCATCCCGGTTTTGCTGGCCTGTAGCTGGCTTGAAAGCACTTCAAATTTTTGCTGGTCGGAGCCCTCCATGGTGAGGATGGGCTGAAGTTTTTTGATGGCATTGGCAGCAATGCCTTTTTCGGCCAGTTCTTTATTTACGTTTTCCAGCCCGATTTTATCCATTTTATCGATGGCTACGGTGATATCGGTTATCTTATCCGATTCGCCGATATTTTCGGCAATTCCTGCCAGTATTTTCCGGTTATTGAGTTTTACAGCAACATTTACTTTCAGCCGGTTAAACACATCATCGATCATCTGGATCAATTCCACTTCATTCAGCAGGGAGTCGCTGCCAATCACATCCACATCGCACTGGTAAAACTCGCGGTACCTGCCTTTTTGGGGTCGGTCGGCACGCCACACGGGCTGCACCTGGTAGCGCTTAAACGGGAAAGTGAGTTCGTTGCGGTGCTGCACCACAAAACGCGCAAAAGGCACGGTGAGGTCGTAGCGCAGGCCTTTTTCTGATACCTTCCCTGACAGTCCGGTAAGGTCACGTTTTTGAAGTTCCTGATCAGAAGCTTTCTTCAGGAAATCGCCGCTGTTTAGTATTCTAAACAACAGTTTGTCGCCTTCTTCGCCATACTTACCTAAAAGTGTGGTAAGATTTTCCATGGCTGGTGTTTCGATGGGCTGATATCCATAAAGCTTAAATACCGTTTCGATGGTATTGAAAATGTAATTTCGCCGGACCATCTCGTCCGGAGTAAAATCACGTGTACCTTTTGGTATGGATGGTTTTTGCGATGCCATAAATTAAGATCAGTCTTTTGTTTGTATTTGGTTTTTGGATTTTTTAGGGCTTCCTGAATAAAACAGCACGGGGTATCCCACAACGCCGGCAATCAGTGATGAAAATAAAATGCCGGGTTTGGCAATTTCTTTGCTATGAGGATTGGCAAGAAATGCCGGAAGGGCAGCCGTTTTCAGGGTTGAAAGCTCCCCAATATGGGTTTCACGTTTGATTTCAAGGCCCACAAGAAAAAAGAAAATGGCCACCAGGCCGCCGTTAATCCGGAGCATGAGCGGTTTGCTCAGTTCGAATCCTTCAAAGGCCAGTGTTAACTTTTGCTGGGAAAATCCGAAGTATGTATCAGAGAAGATCGAGCTGGCAAGAAAAAGTGCCAACACCGTGACAATCATCAATAAGATGCCGCTGAAAGCCTCCAACTTGATGAATTTGTTCAGTGGGTTGACGATCTCAAAAAGCAGCGGCCGTCTTCTTAAAAAAGTAGATATTTTCATGGTTGGATTATTATCTGGATAGTCCTAAAGAATTTAAAAGCTTGTGCATGTAAGCTTTTACGCCCTGATCCCCTTCAGCCGGTGCCCAGGGCGCAAAATTTTTCGCCGTTGCGGGCAAATATGGCCCCTCCTTTATTTCATAGGCTACCGATCCCGATTCCAGTGACAGGAGCGTGTGGTAGGTTTTTTCGGGGATTTCCACGCCGAAATTACCTTTGCGGGCATTCAGGATGGTATGATCAGTGACGTTTCCTTCGTCATCAAAAATGATGACCAGAAACCTGCCGCGTAAACAAAGGAATACTTCAAAGCGATCCGGATCCTCATGTTTGTGAGGCTGGATGTAGGTTCCGGGCTCCATGGCATTGAGCAGCCTGTTGATCGGATCCTCCAGGTTGTGGAAATTATAATTCATCCGCAACCTTTCTGATTCCTTGGCTTTCGCTGATGTCTGATCAATAAAACTTTCGTCAATCCTTATCATGCGTTTTGTTTTTGCGTTGCAAAACTACCAAAATTAAAGATTGTTCAATTTCCAGGCTTCGGATGGTTTTTTTGGGGGTGGCAGGAAATCAGGATGGCGGGTTTAGAGAGATGATGGTTATCCGTTATTTTAAGCTCGTTTGTTTGGACGTTCGGCGGAATTATCATTCCGCTGAAACTATTCCTTGCAGTATTTACTGCTGATAAAACATAAACGCAGCGAATGCTGCAAAAATAGTGTATCGAAGCAAAAGCTTCGACAAACATTCAAAATTGTAGAAAATATAACTGTGAGACATTGGTTAGCCAAAGAAATTAATGCTCCCGAAACTTTGGGTTATATAAGGGGAATAATACCGAAGCAAAGCTTCGAGAATGCCATAGCGGCGTTCGGCACAAATAACTCAATTACTAATTTACGATTAACCAATCATCCATTCTCATACTTCGTCTGAAACGCCAGGGCATACATTTTCATTTGCTTGATCATCGAAACCAGGCCGTTTGAGCGGGTGGGAGAGAGGTGCTCTTTCAGTCCCACTTCATCAATAAAGCCAAGGTTTGCATCCAGTATGGTTTTTGGCTTTTGCCCTGAAAGCACACGGATGAGCATATTTACAATCCCTTTGGTGATTACTGCGTCGCTGTCGGCGGTAAAATAGATCAGCCCGTCTTTATATTCGGCGTGCAGCCATACGCTCGACTGGCAACCAGTGATCAGGTTTTGTTTGGTTTTAAATTTGGGATCGATCATGGGCAGGTCTTTGCCCATTTCTATCAGGTAATTGTATTTTTCGAGCCAGTCTTCAAAGTTTTCAAATTCTGCAACGATCTGTTGTTCTCTATCTTCTATCGTATTCATCAATCAAAAAAGTTTGTAAATTCAGTTCAAAAATAATCATTCGTTAAAAACCGGGAAAATAGATTTTCTGAATCACCCCAGCATTTCCCGGCTTTTCAAAATGGCTTCCACCAGTTTGTCCACCTCACCGCGTGTGTTGTACATGGCAAAGGAAGCGCGAATAAATCCGGGAATTTCAAAGAAATCCACAAGCGGCTGGGTGCAGAGGTGCCCGGTGCGGACCGCCACACCAAATTTATCGATGAGGGTTCCGGCATCGTAGGAGTGGATATTTTCTAATCCAAAGGAAACAACCGCGGTTTTATTGTTCGCTTCGCCATAAATCCTGAGCCCGTCAATGGCTTCCAGTTTTTTGGTAGCATATTCAAGCAATTCATCCTCATATTTTGCGAGATTTTCCAGTCCGGTGTTTTGCACATACTGAATCGCTGTTTCCAGTCCCAGCGCCCCGCCAACATTTGGCGTTCCCGCCTCAAACTTGAATGGCAGTTCGTTAAAGGTTGTTTTTTCGAAGGTTACCGTCGAAATCATTTCACCACCTCCCTGATAGGGCGGCATATCTTCCAGGAGTTTTTCCTTGCCGTAAAGAATACCCACACCCATTGGGGCGTAAATTTTGTGACCCGAAAAACAGTAAAAATCACAGTCGATATCCTGTACATCCACTGGCATGTGTGCAACGGCCTGTGCGCCATCAATCAAAACATAAGCACCAGCTTCGTGTGCTTTTTGGGTGAGCGCTTTCACGGGGTTTATGGTGCCGAGGGCATTTGAAACGTGGTTAAAAGCCACGATCCTGGTTTTATCGCCCAGCTTATGATCAAAATCTTCAAGGTCAATTTCTCCCTTTTGCGTGATGTTGCAAACCACCAGTTTTGCACCGGTCTGCTCGCAAACCATTTGCCAGGGAACAATATTGGAATGGTGCTCCATGTGTGTTATCAGCACCTCATCGCCGGGTTTCAGCAGGTTGCGCCCCAGCGAATTGGCCACCAGGTTGACGGATTCGGTGGTGCCCCTTGTGTAAATAATTTCTGATCTGTTGTTTGCCCCGATAAACTTCCGGATGGTTTCGCGGGCCTGTTCGTATGCCGTGGTGGCTTCCTGGCTCAGAAAATGCACCCCCCGGTGGATGTTGCTGTTTTCTTTTTCGTAATAGCTGCGCATCCTGTCAAGTACCTGACGGGGCTTTTGTGTGGTGGCAGCATTGTCAAGGTAAACCAGCGGCCTTTTGTACACTTCCTGGTTTAAAACCGGAAAATCGGCCCTGATCTGATCTGTATTTAATTTGATGTCAATCACGTGCTTATTATTTTTAATCTGAAATGCGCAAGGTAAAAAAAATATCCCGGATCACATTTTCAGCTACATTTCAATTGGTTACAAAAGTAAACTCATTTGCCCAACTTGGACAAGCCAAAACCAAAAAAGGAGTTATAATTAAAGCATGTAGTATGTTTTGGCTTACCCAAAGAAGTCAGGCAAAATTCTAAATTTTTCATCAAATACAAGTCATTCACTTTAATGTTTCTCATATTGATTTAAAATAATTTAGAAGAGAGTATTTAACTCATTTTCTGCCATTTTTGGCAGAAAATGAGTTGGAAGATACTAAATGGTGCGTTTGGCATTTCACAATGCTTTATTTTAACATCAAATCGATGGGTTTGTTATATTTGCCCCTGATTAACGAATCACCCCCGATGACTAAACAATTTATTTTGTCAGTATTACTGCTTTTTAGCTCCGTTTTGTTTTCACAGCAAAACCCAAAAATCGACAGCCTTGAGGCGCTTTTGCCCAACACCTCCGGTGAGGAAAAGTCGCAAATTTTAATGAACTTGTCTGCGCTATATCAATCTGTATCACCGGAAAAATCCCTGGAATACGATTTGCAAAATGCTGAACTTCAGGAAAGCCTCGGCAGTGTGAAAGACCTCTCGGGTACGTTGAACAACATTGGCATATCTTATTATTTGATGGGCGACTATGGCAGGTCGCTTGACTATTTTGAGCAATCGCTGGAACTTAGGGAGCAATTGCAGGATACGGTAAACATTGTAAAAACCCTGAACAATCTTGGTGTAATTTCGCAGATAACCGGTGATTTTAAAAAGGCGCTGGAGTATCTTAACCGGTCTCTCATCTTTAAGCTCGACCTGAACGATACTTTATCCACTGCCAAAACCCTCAATAACATCGGGGTTATTTATAAAGATGTAAACGATTTTGATGATGCCAAAAAATTCCTTGGCCAGGCACTGGATTATTACAAAGCTCTGGAAAACAAATCAGGAATTGCTGCCGCTTACAATAACCTCGGACAAATTTTCGAAGCCCAGAAAAATTCCGACAGTGCTATGTATTATTACAGAAGGTCGCTTGAAATAAAACGGGAAATTAATGACGAAAGGGGGATTGGGAATACCCTGAATAATCTGGCGATGATATACTTACAAAAGGAACTCCCGCGCCAGGCTGAAGAACTTTTTCTGGAAGCAGTGGAGATCAGAAAAACCATCGGAGACGATTTTGGGCTGGCTTCAACGCTGAACAACCTTGGGAATCTTTATTTCGGGCAGGGGAAATATGGAACGGCAGAGCAACAATTTCTCGAAAGTAATGATATCGCCCTGCGCAACAACCTGATGGGAATCCAGCAGCGAAACTATGCCGGGCTATCCAGACTTTATGAGAAAACGGGTAATCCCGTAAAAGCCCTGGATTATTATAAAAAGTATTCTGCGGCCCGGGATTCGGTTTTCAACAAAGATTTAAATGAACAAATTGCTGATCTCAAAGTGCAGTACGAGTCGGAGAAAAGCAAACGGGAGCTGGAACTTTTGCGGCAGGAAAATGAAATTCAGGAACTGAAAATATCCAACAACCAAAAAGAACGCATCCAGTTTATTACGGGTATTGTTTCGCTGTTTTTTGCCAGTGTGCTTATATTTTTGTACATGCAATACCGCAACAACAATCGCCTGAACAAGCAACTGCAAACCCACAACCGCGAGCTCGAAATCAGAGTAAAGGAAAGAACCCACGACCTGGAGGAGGCCAATGCTGCCAAAGACCGGTTCTTCTCCATCATTGCACACGATCTGAAAAGTCCCTTCAACGGCCTGCTGGGTTTTGCCGGTATGCTCAACAATGATTTCGATGACCTGTCGGAGCAGGAAAAACGCGAGTTTTCAGCCATGATCGATGAATCGGCCACCGGCATCTACAAGCTTCTGGAAAATTTGCTGGAATGGGCCTCATCGCAAACCGGAGCCATTCAGTTGGTGCCTGAGAAAATGGATCTGGCCATGCTCATCAACGAAACCATCAGCGCTAACAAATCTCTGCAGCAGAAGAAACGCATTGCAACAGATATTGATATAAAAACAACAAAACGGGCTCTGGCTGATGAAGATACCCTAAAAACGGTGCTCCGGAATTTGCACTCCAATGCCCTGAAGTTCACACCCAAAGGCGGCAAAATTTCATTTCAGGTGGAGGATTTCCGGAATGATGATGGCACGGATCAGATTTTGGTTAAGGTGGTAGATAATGGTGTTGGGATCCGAAAACAGGACATAGCAAATCTGTTCGACCTCCAGCGGAAACACCGCACCGAAGGTACCGATAAAGAAACCGGCACCGGCCTGGGGCTGATCCTGTGTAAGGAGTTTGTTGAGAAAAACGGGGGTGAGCTCAGGGTGGAAAGTGAACCCGGCAAGGGAAGTACCTTCAGCTTTACGCTTCCGGTTGCCGGTTAAAGGAAATTTAAAACAGTCATCCTGCCCATGTTGGCGAGCAATTCTATCTTTGCCGATTGATTTTCCAAAACGGAACAAAAAATAATCTTATTCAAAATGGAAGAAAAATTAGCTGCTTTTGAACGCCTGCTGCGGATCATGGACGAACTGCGTGCCGGATGCCCCTGGGACAAAAAGCAAACCCTCGAAAGCCTGAGATACCTCACCATCGAAGAAACCTACGAACTGTCTGACGCCATCCTCGAAAAAGATATGGACGGCATTAAAAAAGAATTGGGCGACCTGATGCTGCACCTTGTGTTTTATGCTAAGATCGGCTCCGAAACCGGCGATTTTGATATAAAAGATGTTTTGGAAGGCATCAGCGAAAAGCTCATTCAGCGCCACCCGCACATCTACGGTGATGTAAAAGTGCAGAATGCCGACGATGTAAAAAACAACTGGGAAAAAATCAAGATGCAGGAAAAAGACCGCAAGTCGGTTCTTGGCGGTGTGCCCAATTCGCTGCCGGCCATGGTGAAGGCCTACCGGATGCAGGAAAAAGCCAGTGGCGTGGGCTTCGACTGGTCCAATACCGGCGATGTGTGGGAAAAGGTGAACGAGGAAATAAAGGAGCTCAACGAGGAAGTGGAAGGCGGAGATGCCGAAAAAATGGAAAAAGAATTCGGCGACCTGCTGTTTTCACTGGTAAATTATGCACGTTTCATCGGGGTGAACCCTGAGGATGCCCTCGAACGCACCAACAAAAAATTTATCCGCCGGTTCAAATACATCGAGGAGCAAACGCGTAAAAACGGCAAAGGGCTCAAAGAACTTTCGCTTAAGGAAATGGATGCTTTCTGGGATGAAGCTAAAAAGTACGAATAGTTTTTTGAAGCCTGAAAATCACAGGGCTGGATTCAGTTTTTTTTTACATTGAATAAAACAATTTTGTCCTTTCGGCATTTACACTAATTCATCAAATTTTGTTATTGATCTTGAAGCCTGGAATAATAAATGCGAAGGTTTTTTCCCAACGGAGTTCCTCATTGATGAATCCTGCCTTAAACTTTAAATCAAATGTTTTCCTGTTGCTAGTGGTTTCCATTTTATGGATGCCGGCTGTTTTTGCCCAGGATACAGTTAATCCACAGTATCTTCGGTTAAACAAGCAATACATTTACTCGTATTTTGATGATGCGGCCGACATCGCCATTTCTCCGGTGCGATGGGATAAAAGAGAGTGGCTGGGTTTTGCCGGGGTAACCGCAACAACGCTCCTGGTTTATTCGCAGGATGATGAGATAAGGGGCTTTTTTCAGCGTAACCGAACCGACCGGAAAGATGAATTCACCAAACACTTCTTCGATCCACTTGGAACGTATTACCTCGTTGGGATTGTGGGAGGTATGTACATTTATGGTTTGGCCACCAAAAACCAAAAAGCTGAAACAGCGGCATTGCTTACCGGGAAAGCGGTTGCACTCACAGGAGCTTATACTATCCTTTTTAAAAACCTTTTTCAACGCAAACGGCCCTACGAAGCTGATCCCCCTGACCCAAACTACTGGGGGGGGGCATTTGACGGATTTCACCACAACTCATTTCCCTCCGGCCACACTTCAGTGGTGTTGCCGCAACTACCGTATTAGTGGGTATTACCACGAAAAAAAGTGGGTAGGAATCACCGCTTTTCTTTGGCAGGACTGGTTGCTAAATCTCACGGAATTACGATGATAAGCATTGGGCCAACGACATCGTGGCCGGGGCAGCACTCGGTTATTCCATCGGGAAACTGGTTTTGCAACAAACAGCGCAAAAAAGCCCTTCAGGTCACTCCCTATGGCAGTTTATACGGGCAGGGTGTTTCGTTAACCTATCCCGGTTTTGATTTTTCAAAATTTGTTTTTCCTCTCTGACTTTTTTGTAGTTTTGATGTATAACATTTTCTTTGATCCAATAAATTCCTGAACAGGAATCTTGAGGTCACAATTTGTGACCTCAAGATCGAAGTTTTAAGGTCACAAATTGTGATCTTAGAAAAAAATCAATAAAATTATAATAGAAGATTTAGCTCCCAAAGATGCTTTTATCGTAAATAAAATTTATCGCCTCAGAAACATGCAGGTAATGCTGGACTTCGATCTGGCAGAGCTTTACGGCGTTGAAACAAAAGTTTTGAAGCAACAGGTGAGAAGGAATATTGACCGCTTTCCTGAGGATTTTTTATTTGAACTGACCAAAGAAGAATGGAATTCTCTAAGGTCACAATTTGTGACCTTAGAGATAGAAGGCAGGGGCAAATACCCAAAATACCTACCCTTTGCTTTTACCGAACAAGGTGTGGCAATGCTGTCAAGTGTATTAAGAAGTAAGCAGGCCATCGATATGAATATTCAGATCATGCGGATTTTTGTGAGCATGCGAAGGATGATCGCCACCAATGAGGAAATCCTCGAAAAACTGGAAAAGCTGGAAGCTGAAAATGCAGAGCAAAATGTGCAGATCGCAGTGATTTACGAAACCATAAAAGAATTGATTGAACCACAGTACAAAAACAGGAAACAAATTGGATACAATGTAGCTAATAAAAAATCCTGAAGTCGCAAAATGCGACCGCAAGATAAGCAAGCACTTATCCCTTCTAAAGCCTGTACGGTTTCCGTTCCCATACTGTCATAGTTAACGAAGGGCAGCGTATAGCGGTGCGGGTGATCAGCCAGTTTGGGGAGGAGAGCACGAAGGTTTTGGGCTTCAGCGATTCGCTTTAGCCGGAAGTTCATCTTCGGGGGTTATTCAATCATTGTTACTAATGGTTTGGCATGAAAGCGCTCCCTTTTGTAGAAGCGCAGGATAAAATCCAGGTTTTCATGTATCAGATAGCTGTCCTGCTTGTCGAAAAAATATAGCGCAGGCAGATTGTAATTTTTTATGAGATGTTTTGTAAACTCAGGACTTATTATGTCGTCAAACAAGATGTGCTGTATGATTTCTTCGTTGTCTTTTTTGTCATGAACATAATATGGGTTATCCTTGTCAGGTATGGCAGCAGCAATCTTGGGTGCAATTTCCAGCCCGATTTCCTGATTAAAGAACAAAACGATGCCATTATCATCTTCATCAGTTTCATCCTCATCCTTAGAAAACGGTAAATTTTTGGTCTTAAAATCCGTGGGAATATCCTTGCCGCTTTTGCGTGCAATTTCCGTATTATAGAATTCAAAAAAACCGTTTACAAATTCTACCTGCTCCTTGTGATTCATAAAAAATGCAATGGGCTTGTTATTGTTGTAGGCCAGGAAATATTCAAAATGTTCACGAATATGTTCTTTTTTTATGTTATCATCGGTAAATAATCCAACCTTTTGCAAATCGGATTTCTCGGATTGAACGATTTTATCATTTATTTTATCGGCCATGTATGAGCCGGTAAACACCCATTCACCCTTCCATTTAACAATTCCCATCACGATTAAGCTTTCTCTGGGCACCAGGTCTTCAGTCAGGATGGATTCGGATCGTATCCCGATTGTTTTGCCAGAGGCTATATGTCTGACATTTGTATGCTGATTATCTTTGCCAAGGTATTGATAAGCACCATATTTCTTATCACCCATTTCAAGCAGCGTTTTATACAATGGATGTGTATCGCCTAAAATCAATGCCAGCCAGTCTTTTCCTTTGAGGGCCAACAGGTGTGTTATGGTGTTATGAATGGCGTCATCCTGAATACCGTACAAAACTCCCATCAGGCGGTTCTTATCAAGATCATGGTTTAGGTTTTCATCCTTCAGCAGGTCGTTTATAGCTTCTTTAGCATTCAATTCATTATCCCTTCCATATTTATAAAAAAGATAACTATCCAGAACCACCCAGCCAATAGCATCTCTAACTGTTTGAAAAGTGGCGCTGGCAGGCAAATGTTTTAGTTCTTGTAAATTCTTATTAACCGGTGCTTCATCCCATGCCTCGTCAAAAATATAATAGATTGCACTGGAAGCGAATTTGATGGACTCTGAAATGGGCGAAAAGATCATATCATTAAAATAATTTACCGATATAAAATGCCAGATCAAAAAAGCGATGTCCTGGGGATTGATCTCCCCGTCATAATATTCATCGGTTTCATAAAATGGAATGTACATCCCATACATTTCATAGTGCTTACGGATAAATGCATTCCACAGCCCAAAATCCGAAACCAGGTCTTCGAACCAGCAGGTTAGCACGCACGCCAGATCTTTCCGGTTCTGTTCAGTATTATCTTTAAACAGGGAAAAGTCCACAAGCTGCAAAACTTCATCCACTTTGTTACAAATTTGAAGATAGTAATAGTCGGATTTAAAGGGCTTTTCATTCGGATGAAATTCAAGCCACTGCTGGATGTAAATTTTATCTTTTTTCATGAATAAGTTGTGTTAAATCTAAAGCCAAAAGTAGTTATGCGGTTGTAAAAATCCCGTTAATGTTAAAAAAAACCACATTGCCTGAAATCACGCATAAGAACCAATTAACCAATTAACCAATAACTTCTTTCCCCTTCCTGTACACCACCTGCAACGTGCTCCGGCTTCGTTGTTCCAGCAGGATGTCGCAGCCGGCGAGATGCCCGCTGATGAGGCTTTCGGTGAAATGGCGGATGGTGAGCAATTCCAGGCCGCTGTTGTAGCGGATTTCGAAACGGTCTTTCAGCGTATCGATGAGTTTATCCAGGTTATGCTCCGGATGGTTAATGCAGACGGTGAAGCTGATGGCGGAGTTTTGCATCAGGTTGACCCTGATGTTCAGGTCGTTGAAGGCGCCGAAAATCCGGTGCAGTTCGG
>JAGYLT010000229.1 GCA_018400545.1 Bacteroidales bacterium | reverse complement strand
CACGACACTGACAGCTCGATGGTTTTCTCCGATCCTCAAACAGGCTTCTATCAGCGGTTGCTCGAAACCGGTACCTACAACCTCACTTTTTCGGCACCGGGCAAATATCCCGTAACCATCGAAGGTGTAGATGTTTCGAGATACAACACAGTGACGCTTGATGTTGAGCTGGATGCCGGTGCCTTAATCGCTGATTTCATGGCCTCTTCCACGGCGGTTTCTATCGGAACGCCTGTTAATTTCACTGATTTATCTTTTGGAAATCCCGTAAGCTGGAGTTGGAGCTTCGAAGGCGGGACCCCGGCCACATCGTCGGTTCAAAATCCGCAGGGAATAGTTTACAACGAAACCGGCACTTATGATGTGTCGCTAACAGTAACTGATGCTGATGGCAATGAACAAACCATCATCAAAGAAGACTATATCTCGGTAAATGCCGAATTCCTGATGACTAATACAACAGTTACCACCTGCACAGGAATATTTTTCGATTCGGGTGGCGAAAACGGAAACTACAGCAATGATGAAAACTATTTAATGACATTTATGCCCGCCAATGAAGGTGCAAGCATTATTGCTGAGTTTTTGCAATTTGATGTTGAGGATCATGCATCCTGCAATTACGACTGGCTCAAAATATATAATGGAGAAAATGAACAGGCTCCCCTGATAGGGACATTTTGTGGAACAAATTCCCCCGGAATCGTTACCGCAGATAATGAAGCCGGTGCCCTGTCATTTCAGTTTTCTTCCGATTTTTCGGTCACAAAAACAGGGTGGAAAGCCCTTATTTCATGTACAGAAGTTCTGTTGCCTCCCGTAGCTGATTTTATGGCCGACACAAATCATATTGTAATGGGCGATACTGTACATTATTACGACATGTCGAGCCATAACCCGACTTCATGGCAGTGGGAGTTTGAAGGTGGTGTGCCCTCCTCATCATCAGAACAAAATCCGGTGGTAGTGTATGAAGTTGCCGGCACCTATGATGTTACACTTACAGTGGAGAATCCCCAGGGCACCGACACCAAAACGATCCAGAATTTTGTGACAGTCGATAGCACGATCGGTTTAGCTGATCCCAGCCTGACCACTATGCAGATTTATCCAAATCCGGTTACCGCAGGGTTCATAAATATTGTAAGTCCGAAAAAAATAGATGAGGTGGCTTTGATGGATTTTACCGGGAATATCTTAGTACAAAAAACAGAATTGAGCGAAAATCTGCAGTTGAAGACCGAAGGATTAGCAAACGGAATCTATCTATTGCAGATTAAAGCCGGAAACGAAATACACACTTCCAGGATTGCGATTATTAAATAGGTAGCGTTTTTACTTATTTATAAAACGGGGTGCGAAAATCATTGCACTCCGTTTTTTTATGAAGCTGAAATTTTTACCCCAAATTCAAAGATTGCCCTGAAGGCAATCAGGCATACAACAGCCAAAATAACGGCAACCCGGTCAAGCTTAACTGCAATTGGGTCTTCATCAAAATAGAAGGTAGGATATTGTGGAAATCTCAGTAAAATAGGAACGGCAAAAATAACGCCGATCAGGATAATGAATAGTTCGTAATAGGTTATTAATGGCAGTTTTACGCCTACAAATAAAAAGGAACCTATGACAAGCGGAAAGATAATATTGCTCCAGGTATAAAAAGCACGGTTGTGTTCATTCAATTCATTGAAATACGAATTGGCCGAAAAAAGAAACCATTTGGTGGTAACGGTTGAAATGAGCAAAAGCATTGTGAGCGCAAAAAGAGATATGATGAGTTTTTCTGTGTCCATCAAATAAAAGTACATTACTACATACCCGATGCCCTGATCAAGAATTGTCCCCGACAACAACGCACCAAACGACCAGATAACACTGTGCGCAAAAAACCAGATGAAAAATAACTTAAAATGCGCCAGATGATCGTAAATCTGGATAAAGATGACAAGGCTAATAATTCCAAAAAGAAGGGATAAAACCGGCGCAGTGCTAAAAAGCAACTTAACAGCATCGCTGGTCCATGCTCCCGAATCGATAGCATAAACTAATTTGTAGTAATAAACCGTGGATGAGAAATCGTACTGTAATGCTATCACTGCCGTAGCAAACTGTCCAAGCAGATACATAAACAGATAGGCAAGAATGAAATAGGATAGTGAGTTAACGAATATGATCAAAAAGTTGCGAAAAGTACGCTTATTCCTGTCTAAAGTGATATCCATAAAAAATCTCCCAAAAAATTTTCAATTCGACAAAATTAGCGAAAATGCCGTTAATTCATTGATTATTAAGCTCCATTAATTTTTTATTTGAAGCTCCTCATTTTGATGATCCTGACGCTGGTTATCTCAAAAAAAAACCGTGAAGGCTATTCACGGTTCTTATAATGAGATAAAAAATGTCTTGTTCTAACCTGAAAAATTCAAGAATTTTTCACTCAGCAAAGCTGAGCCGAATTTCCTTAGGAAATGCGAGGTTAACCCTCGAAAACATTTATTTCAAATATTTCGAAGCCTTCGGTGCTTAATTAATAAATTCCCTGAATTTGTTAATTAAGCAGGTTAAAAGAATGTGTGAGCATCGATCATTTCTTTGGAATACTCGCCATTATCAAGTTTTTTCTTTACAACCTGAAAGGCTTCAATAGTATATTCGACATCCTCGAGTGAGTGCATCGCAGTGGGGATAAGCCGCAAAAGGATAACTCCTTTCGGAACAACAGGATAGGAAACGATAGAACAGAAAATGCCGTAATTTTCTCTCAGGTCGTATGTTATTTGTGTTGCTTCCGGAACACCGCCTTGCAGCATGACGGGAGTAACGGGTGATTGTGTATGTCCAAGATTAAAGCCATTGGCCTTGAGTCCGCTTTGGAGCGCATTAACAACCTTCCAAAGATTCTCTCTGAGCTGTGGTTGCGATTTCAATAATTCAAGACGCTTAAGAGCACCTATTACCATGGGCATCGGTAATGATTTGGCGTAAACCTGTGAACGAAGATTATATCTTAAAAACTCAATCACTTTTTTGCTGCTGGCAACAAAACCTCCAATACCGGCCATGGATTTGGCAAACGTGCTGAAGTAAACATCCACCTCATCCATTACACCGAAGTGTTCTGTGGTGCCGGCACCGGTTTTTCCCATAGTTCCAAATCCGTGTGCATCATCCACCAAAAGTCTGAAGTTGAATTCTTTCTTCAACTCCACAATTTCTTTGAGGTTTCCCAAATCGCCGGCCATACCGTAAACACCTTCGGTGATAACCAGAATTCCGCCTCCTGACTTGTCGGTGAGTTTTGTAGCCCGCTCAAGTTCTTTGCGCAGATTTTGCATATCGTTGTGGGGATAAACAAATCTTTTCCCGAAGTGCAACCGGGCGCCATCAATAATGCAAGCGTGTGCATCAGAATCGTAAACGATCACATCATGCCTGTTTACCAGCGACTCGACAATAGAAACCATTCCCTGGTAGCCATAATTCAGAAGATAGGCATCTTCCTTTTTTTCAAATGCAGCTAATTCCTTCTCCAGTTTTTCGTGATAATTAGTGTGCCCCGACATCATGCGAGCACCCATGGGGTAAGCAAGCCCCCATTCTTTGGAGGCAGTGGCATCCACCTCGCGCACCTCGGGGTGGTTGGCCAAACCCAGGTAGTTGTTAATGGACCAGGTAAGCATCTCTTTGCCCATAAATTTCATTCTGGAGCCGATTTCTCCTTCGAGTTTTGGGAACATAAAATAACCAAAAGCTTCACGATTATATTTCCCCAAAGGGCCTAAGTCATCAAATTTGTCAAATAAATCCATGTTTATTGTGGTGTTAAAATTTTGTTTTAAATTGAAAGCAGCAAAATTACAAAATTGCCTTGAGTAAAAATAGAAATAATCAATATTTCAAGGTAATGTTAGAGAGCTACTTAGTGAAAGTAAATTTGAAATTTTTACATCCTTGCTGCGTTATCAAATCTTTGAATTTGTATTACTTTTGCCGCCATGTTAAAAAAATCGGGTTTAATTTTTATCATTCTTTTCGCATTCGCCATTTTATCATCTTGCAGTAAACATCAAAAGCTGCTCAAAAGTACTGATAATGAGCAGAAATACGAAAGTGCCATCGCGTATTACGAAAAGGGAGATTATTACAGAGCCTTACAGCTTTTTGAGCAATTGATTCCTGTTTTCAGGGGGACTGCCAAAGCTGAAGACCTTTATTACTACTACGCCTATGCTTATTATCACGAGCGGGAGTGGGTAATGGCCAGCTATTATTTCAAGCGCTTTACCATCAATTTTCCTTCCAGCGATTATACGGAAGAAGCTGCTTTCATGACTGCTTACTGCAAATACCTCGACAGCCCGCGGTTTACCCTCGACCAAACAGTAACCCGTGAAGCCATCGACGAATTTCAGTTGTTTATCAATCGATTCCCTTACGGTGAAAAAGCTCAGGAAGCTACAGAGTATATCGAAGAGCTAAGATTAAAACTGCAGCTGAAAGATTACAATATTGCCGATTTGTATTTCAAAATGGAAGATTATCAGGCCGCCATAGTGTCGTACGAAAATTTACTGGA
>JAGYLT010000228.1 GCA_018400545.1 Bacteroidales bacterium | reverse complement strand
AAATGTAACTCCTTTTTTGGCTTTGGCTTGTCCAAGTTGGGCTGTTATCACTTCTAACGAATTTTTTATGGGTGGAAAAGTAAAGTACCTTTGCAAAAATTATTAAAACCATGAAATTTAAGACAGGAGATAAAGTAAGATTCCTCAACGATCACGGAGGTGGAGTGGTGACAAGGATCATCAGTAGCAACCTCGTACATGTCAGGATTGAGGACGGTTTCGAGATACCAACCCTCACCAATGAACTGGTGATATCGGAGGACAACTCGATGTTTCAGGGCCACCAGTCGGAGGTTTTCACTGTACCACAGCAAAACCGCAGGCAACCACAGCCTGAACCCGAGCCGGAAGAAGTAGTGTATGACAACCGCAGCAGCAAGCTGGAAGTTTTTAAAGCACGCGGCGAAGATAAAAAAGGCCTTTATCTGGCATATCTGCCACAGGATCAAAAATGGCTGCTTACCGGATCGCTGGATATTTACCTGATCAACTACACCGGATATGATGTGCTGTTCAGCCTTTTTCTGCGAAAGCAAAACGGCGCATGGGGCGGCACCGATTACGATGCCATGCAACCCAATACCAAGATTTTGCTCGGCACCATCGATCGCGAAGAAATAGAACAATGGACCTATGGCGTGATCCAGGCCATGTTTCACAAAGATTCGTCGTCCAAAGTGCTGGCGCCGGTAAGCAGTATTTTCAGCTTTAAGCCCGCCAAACTTTTCAGGGAAAATTCCTACCAGGAATCATCATTTCTGGATGGCAAAGCTTTCATCTTCAAAATAAATGAAATCGACATCCAACCCGCCGTGGCTGAATCGGAACTGGATCAGAAATATGATGAAGAGGTTGAGGCAAAACAAGCCAAACCCAAAGAGCCCGAAGAAGTTATCAACAAACATAAAACCAGCCCCAGGGAGGCAATTGTTGATTTGCACATCGGCGAACTGGTGGATGATTATTCTAAAATGAATAATGTGGATATGCTGAATTATCAGCTCAATTACTTTGTAAGATGCTTAGAAAGCGCCATTAGAAGCTATGTAACTAAAATTACATTTATTCATGGTGTTGGCGAAGGTGTGCTGAAAACAAAAATGAACGAGATACTCAGGGAGTACGATAACGTGAAAACCCGCGATGCTTCGTTGAAAAATTTTGGATACGGAGCAACTGAAGTATTGATCTGGCATAGTAGTTTTGCTTAGGATAATTAAGCTTAATACAAAATGGCATTTAAAATCAAAACTTCAATAGCAGTACTTTTCCTTTTTATTTTTTGTTTTTCATCCGGGGTGTCTTTTTCACAAAAGACGCAACCAGCATTGGATGTCCCCATTAAAGAAACGACAAAATTCCTGACTCCCGAAATTTTTGTTTTGCCGGATTCGTTTTACCTCGTCATCAGGCCGGACACCATTAAGCAAATGGGGTTGACGATTTTCAATACCGGAGATGACACACTAAACTACACCATTGATGCAAACTCAGGTTTGTGGATGAACACTCCTGAACCACCCGAAAGCATTGAAGGCTCTGAGCTCACCATCTCTCCCAGTGGATATAAGCCTGGTGAAACCATCGATTTTACGATGAACCTCTACAATGGCAGCCCGGATAACGAATGGCTCGACACGCTGGTGGTTTACTTCCCGGAAGGGGTAACCGTAAACTTTGCCACGAATTTTATTGGCGGAACCCAGGGCCCGCTGGTGTTTGACGGCACTTCAGGGAATGGTTCGCCGGTTAGCTGGAACGATGCCGATGGCAGCAACGGCGGAAACATTCTTCCCGGAGAAACCGCCTTGTCTATTGCCAACATTCATTTTGATGAAAACCTCAACGACACCCTCAATATCATTTACACCGTAAGCGGCGATGATTTTGGCGGAGAACCCCACTCCATCACCGATACAATAAAGCTTACCCCTGAAGAGGTCTGGCTCATTGCCGATCCCGAAAGCGGAACCATTCCACCCGGCGAGGAAATACAAACCGACCTTTATTTCAACTCTGCGGGCATACCCATCGGAAATTACGACCGGTATTTCACCATCCACAACAACGACACCGCCAATCCTGAGCTGGACATCCCGGTGAAGCTCATCGTTTTCCCCTCAAGCCTCACGCATACCATCAATGTGCCGGAAGGACTGAGCGCCATGTCAACGTACGTTATTCCGCTCAACTCCGAGTTTGAAACCATTTTTGATACCGTGAATGACAAGGTGGATGTGATTCACGATATCCAGTCGAATCTCTACTGGCCCGACGAGGGAATCAATACAATTGGTGAATGGAACAATGAGCAGGGATATGTGGTGAACGCCAAAGAACCTTTCCAGATCAAAGTTTACGGGTTATTCGAGATTTCGCAAACGGTGGTTTTAAATGAAGGCTGGAATCTGATGCCTGTTTTAAACACCATCCCATCCTCCACCTTTGTGGTTTTCAGGGATATTGATGAGGTCATCGATATTGTTGAAGAAGTTGGCGGCGACAAAGTTTACTGGCCCGAGCAAAGCATTTTCACCCTCACCCAACTGATGCCCGGAAAGGCCTATTTCATACGGGTTAAAGAAGATTGTTTCTTGGTTTTCCCTCCTCCGGTGGAGTGAGGAAGAAGTTATTGGTTATTCGTTAATAGTTAATAGTTATAAGGAAATTCCCGAGGCATTAATTTCATTGACTAACTGGAGAGGTTGTTGATAATTGGTTTTTAACGTTTCAATGTCCTCTCCCGATAGCTATCGGTAATCGAAACGTGAAAACACTAAGGTTTGGTTACCAGCCAATTATAAAGTCGTTAGTCAGAATAGTTATTCGATTGTCCATTATTAGATATTCGAAACCCATTCGTCTGGACGTTCGGCGGAATATAAATTCCGCTGAACCTATTCCTGTCAATATCCGCCTTCGGCAAGATAAATATCACTGCTGATGACACCGATATGCAGGCGAATGCTGCCGCGCCTATGGCATGATGGAGCGCAATAAAAGCGTATTGAAGCGGTCCTGTCCTCGCAATATGCGTGATGCTTCGACAAACGTCCTCAAACATTGAAAGCATATTTCTGTGACATACGTTAGTCAAAGAAATTAATGGTTTTTTTATTTCCCGGAAAACAAATAACCATTAACCTTTCCCCAACATTTATTATCTTCGCAACCCACTCAATCAACTGCCTGATATGAAACGTACATTACTGCCACTGACGGTTATTTTTCTGTCGGTAATCCTGGGATTTTACATCCACCACCTGAATGAACAAAAGCAAACTTCCAATCCAAAACAAAAACCGGGCGACTGGTTCTATCTCCAGCGCGCATTCCCAAATGAAGACGTTAACCACGAAGTTTACCAGTCTGCGATTAAAGAGGCGCTGGAAACCCGAAAAGCAAACCAGACTTTGGGAGCTAAAGCCGGCTGGGAGTTTGCAGGGGCCCGCTGAATTGGCGGGCGCGTGACCGCCGTGGCCAGCATCCCGGCGAAATGGAAACCTTTTACATCGGTGCTGCTTCGGGCGGGGTTTTTAAAACTACAGATGCGGGAGCAAACTGGACTCCCGTTTTTGATGATCAGCCCACATTATCAATCGGGGACATCGCACTTGCCCCTTCAAATCCTGAAATCATTTATGTGGGAACCGGCGAGGCCAATGCCGGCGGAGGATCTGTTTCCTACGAAGGCATGGGTATCTTCCGATCGGATGATGGTGGGAGTTCATGGCAGGCATTAGGATTGGAAGCTTCCGGAAGCATAGGCCGGCTGGTGATCCACCCGGACGACCCGGATATTTGTTTTGTTGCCGCCATGGGACGGATGTTTGCCGAAAACAGTGAGCGTGGTGTTTTCCGTACGACCGATGGGGGAGAAAACTGGGAGCAGGTGTTGTATTTGAATGATTCTACGGGTGCCATCGATATTGCCATCAATCCGCAAAACCCGGAAATGATCTATGCTGCCATGTGGGAACGCGTGCGCCGGCCCGACCGCCGAAGCTATGGCGGCCCGTCCTGCGGCATTCACCTTTCAGAGGATGGCGGCGATACCTGGCAGGAATTGACATCAGGCCTGCCAACAGGTGCGAATGTGGGGAGGATCGGGATCACCCTCTCCCCTTCCGATCCCGAAATCCTGTATGCGATTTACGCGGACAAAACCGGATATTTCGAGGGTGTTTACAAAACCCTTAACGGCGGAGAATCGTGGCAGCAAACCAACGATGGTTCACTCTCAAATATGTATTACTCCTATGGCTGGTGGTTTGGCCGTATCCGCGTTGATCCGGTCAATCCGGATATCGTTTACGGCATCGGGTTCGATCTCTACAAAACAACCAATGGCGGAAATTCGTGGTCGAATATCTCGGGATGGAACGTGCATGTGGATCAGCATGGCCTGAATGCCCACCCGGAGAACAACAACTTTGTGGTGCTGGGGAATGACGGCGGTGTTTACGTTTCACAAAACGGCGGCAACAGTTTCACCCACCTCCAGAACCTGCCCATCACCCAGTTTTATACCTGCGAAATGGATTACCAGTACCCGGAGCGGCTTTACGGCGGCACGCAG
>JAGYLT010000227.1 GCA_018400545.1 Bacteroidales bacterium | reverse complement strand
ATGTTCTGTATTTGCAAAACGATATTATCCGGATCGGGACTTGGGTAGTTTCCCGATACTTTGCTGCCGATAATAACAGAAGGGTTAAATAATTCCTGCATCACATCGGTAGGAAAATTATTGTACATCCCTCCATCGAACAACAGGCTGCCTTCAATTTCAACCGGTTTGAAAAGCAGCGGGAAGGTAATGGAAGCCCTGACAGCCTGCGACAAATGACCCTTTCGTAGGATTACGGCCCTGCTTGAATCAATATCGGAAGCCACACAAAAAAATGGAATCATCAGTTGGTTGAAATCATAATCTGCCACAGCAGAAGCATCGGAGAGCAAGCGCAACAATGAAAAATCAAGGGCTGCCGGCGAAATGAGTGTCGAAGGTAATAAAGGCACGGATCGGTTTTTAAAGTCAAGTTTTAGATCAATCCATCCTGCGTCAGGGTCATTATTTTTATAAAAAAATGAATACCCGGAGGGAAGTCCGCCCGAAAGACGGTTTTCGAAATCAGCGGAGGCAAAAATCCGTTCGATTTCATCGGGCGAATAACCGGCGGCATAAAAGGCCCCCACTGCTGCACCAATGGAAGTTCCGGCTATAAAATCTATGGGCACATTGTTTTCTTCCAGCGCTTTCAGCACCCCGATGTGCGCAGCTCCACGCGAGCCGCCACCACTCAAAACAACTGCAACACCCTGGCCTTGCAGCGAGAACCATGACAAAAAGAATACCGCCGGCAACAGCATTCTTACAAGCATAGCTAAAAGTTTTATCATCGGTATTGCAATATTATCGTGTTGGACAACAACGGATTTTGATCCGGGAAAATGTTGCGCAAAGTTTATAAAAAATCAACAACAAGTCAAATCATGGTTTTTTAAATCGCTATGCCGGTCAGTTGCCATTTAATATTTGGATGTATTCTAAATATTACAATCCGCCATTCCACATGCTTTTAAGCGTAAATTTGTACCTCAATCAGGTATTCTTCTCAGGAAGAAAAATTTGATGGATTACAAAATGAAACAAATGCTCAACAAAGTTATCGCCGCCATATTGCTGATCACCATGCTGATGGGTATCCTCAATAGTTCGATGATCTACCTGTGGTTTAAAATCAATCAGGAGTACATTGCCGCTGAACTTTGCGAGCAGCGCGACCGGCCCGCTTCTTCGTGTAATGGAAAATGCCACCTACAAAAGAAACTGGCTGAAAGCGAAAAAAATACATCGGAAAACCCGAAAGCAATTCCACAAACAGAAACACTCAACTTTTTCCTGCCTCCTGCCGGGCAGACAATACAGGAAAACAGAGAACTACTGTTTACGACTAAGTATCCCAAATACATTCATCCATTTTTTGGCACAGAGATTCCTGCTGAAATTTTCCATCCCCCACGCGGCTAACAGCCAAATTTCAAAACCTGACATTGTGCAAATTTTAAGTCAGCCGTGGAATCACCGGAAGCCTGAAATATTTTCAGGAGTTAGCTGTCATTTTTATTTCAGCTCAGCTTTGCCGGGCTAAAAATCATGCACTTTTTCAGGTTGAATTGGCAAAATCCACACGCACCTTAATCAAAATTACAGGGACAAAGCGCTTTTTATTTTTGACGAAGCAAAAAATAAATGAATTGCTTACCGCAAAAATCTTACGCTATTCACCCGACATCTTCAGGAAAACTTTCAACCTTAGTAACAAATGATTGTATAAACAACAAAACATACCGAACAAAATGCATTATTCAATAATAAAAAGAACTACAATAATTCTATCCTTTCTTCTGATAGCGCTATCGCCCGTTGCGCAGGCGCAAAGTAAGGAACAGATCAGGCTGCTTGACGAAATTACGCTCGCACCCATTTCCAATGCTACTTTCGTTTATGCCGGTCAGAGTGGCATTTCGGATGAATCCGGCATCATCCGTTTCGAACTGACAGAAGGAGAAAGAATGGAGCTTTCGCATGTCGGCTACGGCAAATGGCAGTTGTCAGCATCCGAGTTGCTCGACGCCACAAAAACCGGAAGCATCACCAGGAAAAGTGAAATGATGAATCTGCAACCGGTGTCAGTCATATCTTATCATACTAAATTTGATGAGAGCAAAGTAATGGAACTAAATTACGAAGACAAGCTGACGCACGATGGCGGGGCATTGCTTTCGCAGGATGCATCCATTTCAACCATCAGAAAAGGAGGCAACTACGGTTTTGATCCGGTGTTGCGGGGTTTTAAATACGACCAGTTGAATATCGTGATCAACGGAGCGCAAAGTGCTACTGCCGCTTGCCCCAACCGAATGGATCCGCCCACCAGCCAGATGGCTCCCAACATGACCGATCGTATCGAAGTACTCAAAGGCCCGCATGCCTTGCGTTTTGGCGGAGGTTTCGGTGGAACCATCAACTTTATACCCGAAAAGTTAAAGTTCACCAACGAAAAGTCGATGTACGGACGCGCCTCCATCGGTGGTGAAACAAATGGCGAAATCCTGAAAAGTGAAGGCAGGATAGGTTTTAGCGGCCAATGGTACGATGTAAGTTTCTTTGCTGCCTGGTCGCAGGGCAGCGATTATGCTTCAGGTGACGGAACAACCATTCCGGCAGATTTTTTACGCGGCAGCTTCGGCACACAACTGGGTTTCTTGCTGGCCGATAATCAGCGGTTACGCATTACCGCCACAAGAAACATCGCCAAAGACACCGACTTTCCGGCATTACCCATGGATCTGCGCAGCGATGATACCTGGATGCTGAATGCCCGCCATGACATCAATTTCCAAAACGGAAAGTTAAAATCAATCAACACAACCCTGTTTGGCTCATGGGTAGATCATGTGATGGACAATCGGCTTAAGCCACTCAACCCCCGGATGCTCAACGCCGAAACGGAAGCCAAAACCTACAACTTTGGCGGCAGAACCGAAGGCTTCTTAAACTTTGGAAAAACGAGCCTTTTCGCCGGTGCTGACCTCAGGATTGAAGGCGCCGAGGGCATCAGGGTGAGAGAGTTTTTAATGGAACCAAATGCCGGGAAAACATTCTATGACAACGCATGGCAAAACGGCCGGATCAGCAAAGGCGGGCTTTTCGGAGAATTTCATCATAAAATAGACGATTATAAGCTGGTGGTTTCCGCAAGGGTTGAACTTAATACTGCTGATGTTAAGGATCCAACACCGGAGTTTCTGGACGTATATGCTGAAACGAGCGAAACACAAATCAACCCATCGCTCAGCGCCGGAGTTATTCGCAACTTCGAAAACAATATTGCCATTGGCCTTTGGGTAGGCAGAGCGCAGCGCAGCGGCAGCCTCACGGAAAGATTCATCAACTATTTTCCTGTCGGGCAGGATCCATTCGAACTGCTTGGTAATCCGCAAATAAAACCCGAAATCAACAACCAAATGGATCTTACCTTCGAATGGAAATCGCGGGGAACCATCCTGAATCTGGATATTTTTGTTGCTTACCTGCAGGATTTCATCACATCGGTCATCGACACCAACCTTACCCCTCGCCTGCCTGCAAGCCCGGGAGTGCGGCAATTCCAAAATCTTGATGAGGCCTTAAAAACAGGCTTCGAATTTAGCTGGTCACAGCGGCTGGCCGCCGGGTTGCAACACCAATTGAGCATCGCCTACACTTATGGCGAAGACCTTACCAACAATGCCCCACTGCCCGAAATCGCGCCACTTGATTTGCGCTACAGCATCAGAGGCAGCTGGCTGAAAAACAAACTCCATCCCGAGTTAACCCTGCGTCATGCGCTGCAACAGGATCGCATATCAGAGGAATTCGGAGAAACGTCCACACCTGCGTTTACCGTGATGGATATCAAAGTGGGTTATCATTTTAACAAAAAATGGGGCATTTATGCAGGCGTGCAAAACCTGCTGGACGTCAACTATTATGAGCATCTGAGCCGTTCGGTGCGCAATGAAGCAATGACACCAATTTATAACCCGGGGCGAAACTTCTTCATTTCGATGAATATGAACCTAATGTAAAAACGAAACAACCGGAGCGGAACAAAACCGGCTTATTGATTTAAAAGTTGAATGACCGCAAATTTGAAAATAACCTCTCAAATGACAATTCTCAGATTGTTGACATTCATTATATTTATGCAATTTTCAAATAAATTCATTCAAAACTAAACTGCAAATGAAACACAGCAGAAAAAAGATCAGTTCAGGTTCGGTTTTCGAAAAAGAGGTAGGCTATTCGCGTGCCGTTGTTGACGGCGATTTTGTTTTTATGGCGGGCACCACAGGTTTTAACTATGCCGACATGACCATTTCGGAGGATATTGCAGAACAAACAGAACAATGCCTTCAAAATATTGCAGCTGCGCTGGATGAAGCCGGCTCCAAAATGGAAGACGTGGTGCGGGTGATGTACATCGTACCCAATGCAGGCGATTTTCCACGGTGTTGGCCCGTACTGAAAAAATACTTTGGAGAGGTGAGGCCTGCTGCCACCATGATTTCGGCAGGCCTCGCCGACCCACGTATGAAAATTGAGATCGAAGTAACGGCACGAATAAGCCGGTAAAATCATTCACTTCAAAACCTCTGAAAAAT
>JAGYLT010000226.1 GCA_018400545.1 Bacteroidales bacterium | reverse complement strand
TTTGGTATTGATACCGCACGGTTTAATGGATTCGCCGGACAGGTAGAAGTTGACAGATCAAAAATTGTAAAAACGGATATCAATTCGGCCGGGTTCAGCGACTTACTCAAGAACCCTTATGTTGAATATTACATTGTTCAGTCGATTTTTGGGTACAAAGACGCCATCGGAAAGTTTGATTCTGTTGGCCAGCTCAGAGAAATTGACTTAATCTATGATCAGCTCTATCAAAAACTGGAACCATATTTTATAGTTGAAAATGCATCTGAAATAAATTGAAAAGGAAATTCAACATATCGAAGCATATATTTTTCGCCATTCTCCTTATGGCAATAAGCAACCTGCATACTGTCAACGGGCAGGTAAAAACTACTGTTGTCGATTCGTTGATCATGGGTCTTCCTGTGAAGGAGCAAATTCGTACGCTGCACGATTTTACGGTCGGGATGCGACAAAGCAATCCGGATCTGGCGCGCATGGCAAGTAATAAGGCGCTGGAGTTATCAGAGCGTGCCGGTGATGAAAGTTTACATGCAAGGTCGATGCTGAATGCGGGATCACTAAGTTATTTAACAGGTGTTTACGACAGCGCTCTGGCTTATTATCAAAATGCGGATAGGCTTTATGCAGCAGCAGGTGATAGCCTTGGCCTGGCTGATGCAATGATTCATAAAGGGTTAGTTGGTTTAAAGTTAGCCGACTATTCCAAAGCTGTCGGATATTTTGCCACAGCGCTCGATATCTCACAAAAAAGGAATGACTCAATTCTGATGATGAAGTGCCTTCAAAATCTTGGAATATCCAATCATTATATGGGTAGTTTTTCCGCGGCTCAATCCTACTATCAGCGTGTACTTGATATTGAGGCTAAACTACATTTACCTGAAACGCGACTGAGCATTTTATCAAATATGGGGGCATTGTTTGAGCAATTCGACCAATTTGATCAGGCGCTTCAGCATTACGAAACTGCTTTGACAGCTGCCGAAAGTTTGGGAAACCTCTACCGCAAAGCCATCATTTTGATCAATATCGCAAATGTGTATATGCAGATCAATCGCAGCAATGAAGCGCTGGAAGCATTGATTTCAGCTTATTATATCAACGAATCCCTTGATAATAAACAGCAACTGGCAGCTACTTTGAGTCAAATGGGGGTAGTATATGAAATAGAAGGAAATCCTCAACGCGCCAGTGAATTGTATCTTCGAAGCTTAAAACTGAGCGAAGAGATCGGCGATCATCGCAGGGTAGCTATTACAATGGCATATATTGGTGAGAATCTGATGAACCAGGGTTTGTACAAAAATGCGCTCAGTTATTACAGGAAAAGTCTTCAGATGTTTACCCGGCTGGAACTGCTGTCCGAAACTGCCGAAGTATATAAATGGCTGACCTTTGTTCACACCATGAACGGAAGTCTTGACAGCGCTGATATTTACATCGAAAAATATGCTGAACTGACAAAAAGTATGGAGCTTATACCTGATTTTTCAAATATATCGGTTATCAGCAATGACAGCATTTTTCATGAACGATCACAGGAAAAAGTTCCCGCATCTGAAAATCAATTATTTTGGCCCATATTTTCATTGGTGATAGTTAGCGGCTTGATTGTTTTTATATTCCTGCTTTTAGCATTTATTATTTCCGGGCGGCAGCACAACAAAAAAGTATATCGCAAAAGCCGCCGGCTTTAGCTGATGAGTGTTCACCGGATCAGTTGCCTTTTTTGGGAAGGCATTTCAGATATGGTGAAATCAATAAGGGTAGAACACCGTTAGTTTTGATTTGGTGCTATGCACTTTTAAAAATTCATAAAATGATTGTTTGCTGCATTTATCTCATCATATAAAAAATGTTTGCATTCAAGCTTTTGCAGATAATAGCCGTCGGTTCAGGCAACTTCAATAGCCTGAATGTGCTTGGATGCTTCTCATAAATGATTTAGCTTTGTTGAGACATTATGCATCTTATTTAGATTTTATTAAATAGTAAATTTGGATATATAATCATTTAAAACGTTTATTCTATGAAAAACCTGACATTTACCTTACTTGTTTTATTCCTCTCTTTCAGCCATATTCTGGCGGCAGATTACTACTGGGTTGGTGGCTCGGGCAACTGGTCGGATGCGGCCGGCCATTGGGCAACCACTTCAGGTGGTGGCGTATTTCATGCCACTCCTCCCACCAATCTGGATGATGTGTTTTTTGATGCCAATTCATTTCCCGATCCCGACGCCATCGTAACGGTGGATGTGGATGCTGATTGCCGCAATATGATCTGGAGTGGTTCCGGAAACACGCCTGAATTTGCCGGAGCATCGGCACGAAAGCTGAGCATCTGGGGATCGCTTACGCTCATCGCGGATATGAATTTCAGTTTCCTTGGCGAAGTTTACTTCGAATCGCTGGATACTGACCGAACAATCACAAGTGCAGGACAGACCTTTAACCGCCACGTTTATTTACAAGGCGCGGGCGGTTATATCCTTCAGGATGATTTCGGGATTTCCGGCAATTATACTTTCTATTTGAACGGCGGTACCCTCGACCTGAACGACCGGGTATTTACTGTTGGAAGTTTTTATTCTTACAATACCAACATCAGAGCCATGTATTGCCGTTCGTCGGAAATCATTATTACTTCGGGTATAAGCAGTGCATTCTATTATCGTGGGGAGAACCTTACTTTTGATGCAGGAACTTCCACAATAAGGTTTAACACCGCTAATGCCGATTTGAGACATGTTAGTTATCTGGGTGATGCCATTGATTTTTATGATGTTGTTTTTGATGCGCCAACGGGCAATTCTGTTGTTTTAAATGGCGGTGGTTCTTTCAACACACTTTCGTTTAACAGTTCTGGGAGTGGAAGCCTTAGCGGGGGGAACACCGTTAATACGCTGGTTTTTGCAGGAAACGGCACAATCAGTACCAATGGGAACGATATTGGCAGTGTAACATTCGGTGGCAATGCAACCATAAATAATAATGGTACTTATGGAAATGTGCTCATGAATGCCAATGGAACCATCACCGGTGACAATACTTTTGGCACGTTGCAGCTTACACCGGGCTTTGTTTACACCCTTACCGGCAACCGCAACCAGGCTATTGGTGATGCATTGACCGCCAACGGCAGTTGCACTGCGCCCATAACTCTAAAATCCAATAACGCTTCGCAAACAACGATTTCGAAAAGCAGCGGTTCGGTGGCACTCGAGTGGGTTTATCTCGAAGGCATTGCCACCGCAGGTGGGGCAACCTTTGCCGCGGCCAACAGCTTTGATCTGGGTAATAATTCGGGTTGGGTAATTGTACCTTCGTCCAGCCAAACTTATTACTGGATTGGCGGAACCGGCGATTGGCACGACCCGGCCAACTGGTCGCTGAGCAGCGGTGGAGCATCTGCAGGATGCGTTCCTACCATAGTGGATAATGTGCGGTTTGATGCCAATTCGTTTAATGCTCCCAATCAGACTGTTACCATTTCTGGTAATGAGGCAAACAATGCTTTTTGTAACAACTTCAACTGGAGTGGCGTTACCAACGACCCGGTAATGAGCGGCCCAAGCGGTACCAACCTGAGAATTTATGGCTCACTGACAATGTCGCCAAATATGACCGAAAATTTTGGCGGAACAATTTATTTTCATTCTGATGCGTCAGGCAACAATGTTTTTACCGCAGGATTGGGTTTTGTGGGGGTTAATTTTTATTTCGATGGCACCGGTAGTTGGACACTACTGGATGGTTTAAACATAGGTTCAGCAACACTTTTTCTTGAAAGAGGAACGCTAAACACGAACAACCAAACAATAAATGCTGGTGTATTTAACTCTAATTATTCTGGCAACGATCGCGAACTCAATTTAGGGAGTTCTGAAATTATCCTTTCATCCACCTCCAACCAGACATTGCAATTTCACCCTACCGGTATGACAATGGATGCAGGTACCTCGCTCATAAGACTTACAGGCAATGGTTCAGGCTTCTACAACCTTTCAGGTAGCGGCCTGTCTTTCTATGATTTGGTTTGTGAGTCAACAGGCACGGGAACGGTGAATATTTACAATCGTGAAGGTGGTTTCAATTCGATTATCTTTAATGGAACAGGAACAAATAGTTTAAGATATTCCAACACCGTAAACAGTGTAACATTCAATGGTAACGGCGGAATATTTGATAACGGTAATAACATAGCACAGATAACTTTTTACGGTGATGCAACCATCAGTGGCAACAACGGCAATTACGGCACTGTTGTAATGAACGGCAATGGCGCCATTACCGGAAACGAAAATACCTTTGGTACACTGGAACTCACACCCGGCAACCAATATACCTTCCAGTCAACACGCACCCAATTTATTACTGACGACCTGATTGCCAACGGCACCGAAACAGAGCTGATCAACATAAGAGCCAGTAGTGTCGGAAGCCAGGCTACCATCTCGAAAGTCTCCGGCACTGTTACCGTAAATTACGTGAACATGCAGGATAACAATGCCACCGGCGGCGCTACCTTCAATGCCGAAAATTCATTCGACCTTGGCAATAATACCGGCTGGAACATTACCGCTCCCG
>JAGYLT010000225.1 GCA_018400545.1 Bacteroidales bacterium | reverse complement strand
CGCCGCAGGCAGGCCAGCCAACTGTATTTATGTTCGCCCCCAGCATCCAGAATGCAGGCCACAATCCCTGGCCGTAAGGGAGTTTGATGCGGGCTTCAATCTTTCCGTATTTAAAATCAAATTTTCCCTGCGTAGTGATACGGGCAGATGTGTAATCGCGACCACCAACCTGTTCTTCTCTTGCGGTAATGGTAAGTACACCATTGTCAACGTAGGCATTGTTTTCGGTGTCGGTGTAGTACTGTAATTCGTTATTGCCCCAGCCGCCTCCGCCGGTTTCCATATTCCAGATGTTTGGATCAGGTAATCCGGTATAGTTGAATTCTTCAGCCCAAACCAGGTTCGGATCATAATCCGGATCGTCTTCGGCAATGTTTACGGTTTGAGATGTTAAAAATTCGGTTCCGGCCTGGGTAACGATCAGTTCGATATCATAATCTCCGGCGAAGGGGAAGTAGGCTGTATGCACTTCCTGATCCATAATTTCCTGATCCAGATATTTCCACCTGAAAGAATCATAAATTCCCATGGAAGTGTTGGTAAGCACAACATAGTTTGGATTGGCCGTATCAATTTCCGCAGTAAAACTTACCAGCAGATCATCGTTTGAAATGGTCACCGTTTTTGTTGCCAATTTGTGGTCACCATAATAATTGGTTAGTGTCATCATTACGTCATAGCTGCCTGATGCCGGGAAATACATTTCCGGTTGGGCATTTTTATCGGTGAGGGTATCGCTGCTGCCGTTGGCATAATCATAAACGATCCAGTAATATTCACCTGACGATTGGTTGGTAAATCTGACATGATTCTCATCCATCATCTCAAAGCTAAAATCGGCATTGAAGCCGGGTGTATCATCCTTTTCGCACGCTGCAATTCCAAAAATCACAAGCAGTATGATCAAAGATGTTAAAGTCCGGAATAAATTTTTCTTGCTGTATTTGAATCTCGTTAATTTCATTGTATAATTTATTTGAAGTTTTTATCTGCAGTATTTCTCATTCATTGTTGCAAGGTTGCAAACAGGAAGAGAACTAAATCCTGTTTGCAACACTTACAATTTATCAAACTAACCTCTGCATTATGAGAAAACCATTACAATATAATTATTCACTAATATTTATTCAGGCTGAACACTGGTAAAAGTGTGATACCAGGCATAGGTTTCATCTTCTTTGATCCGCACACGAAGGATATTGTCGGTTACCTCGATGATGTCGTATTCGCTTGCGCCAACCCACCAGCACATAAAGCCTCCACCGCTGAATGTCATCGCGGTACCATGATAGCCTCCTACTTCGGCGGCAAGAGATGAGGATGGAGCAAAGCTTACATTCTTTACGCCATAAAGGTTTGTAGCTACATCTTCGCCATGGCAAACATCACCTTCAACGCCAATTTTACCTGCGTATGTGCCGGGGATGAACGCCGGTCCCGAAATCTGTTCGTAGGTCATTCCGTTGTCGGTTTTAGTGAAAACGAATTGTGCATCGTACATACAGGCTTTATCCGGGTCGTTTGCACCGATACTCCACCAGTAGGCCCAGGTAAATTCGGCATTGCCAAGGTCTTCGGCATTTGGTCCAAGACCAACATGGCCGGGCTGGTCGGAGGCCCAGTACCATGTTTTGGAGCTGCCCCCGGTCAGGCTTTGCAGCGCTTCAGCGTCTTCGAAGGTGCTGAGTACTTCCACCTGATCAGATTTGGTGGAGGTAATCCCTCCGGTTCCTATCGCACTTACGGTTACATTAAACAGGTTGACACCATTAACCGAAAATCTTTTGGTAACTTTACCACTGGCGGATGTTTCTTTATCCGAATCATCGCCATAATCAAAACTATAGGTAATCGCATTTTCTGCGGTTGCTGTAAAATTCACCATTCCGCTGCCATCGCCGTATGGGTTTTCGGCATCAGCGCCAACAATTTCATAACTCAATGTTAAATTTGTTGGAGTCAACAGTTCGCCGAGATCATACTCATCGTCCTGGCAGCCTAAACTGAACAACAGTGAAGCCATGATCAATATTAAAAAATGAATGCTATACTTTTTCATGATTATTGTTTTTATTAATTTTTAATGAGTTTATATCTCCACCATCCGCCTCCGATGCTTATATCCACAATGGCAACGGTGTTGTTTTCCTGGAACTCGATGATGTAGGTAATCGATTCAGGCGCTTCGTCAGGACTGGTGAGTTCACCGCCATTGTAGGCCTTGGGAATGCCGAGGTATGAACCGGTGCCATTGAGTGTTAGTGTGCTTTCGGTGTCGTTCCAGGTGAAAGTTGCAGGAATACTTCCGTCATGGGGGTAAACAGGGGCTCCGCAGGAGTTGGTTCCGCCCTGCCAGTCTTCAATCCAGGTTTCAGCGCCCAAAACATTCTGAAACGAACCATCAGTACCAAATACATAGGTGTCGTCATAATAGCATGCTCTTTCGGCTACTCCGGCATCATCAATCGACCACCAGGAAATGTCGCCCTGCTCCGGGCCAACACCCAATGATCCGGCTTCAGGAGCTACCTGCCAGGTGCCATCCCATGGGGTGTCTCCACCGCCACCGCCGCCACTTTCTTTCACCATGATGTATCTCCACCAGCCTTCAGCAGAAATCTGTATATCAACGGTCATTCGTGTTCCTCCTTCTGAGAATTCAACGATATAGGTAATGGATTCCGGGGCATCATCAGGTGTGGTAAGTTCACCCATATTAAAAGCTTTTGCTATACCCAGGTATGCACCAACCGCATTGAGGGTTATGGTACCTGCTGCTTCGTCAAAAACGTAGGTTGCCGGATTGCTTCCATCATGCGGATAAACAGGAGCAGCGCACCCTTCAGGGTCATTGCCCTGCCATGCTTCAACCCATGTTTCTGATCCTAACACATTCATAAATGAACCATCAGCACCAAATACATACTCATCATCGAAAAAGCAAGCCCTGTCAGTTAAACCGGCCTCATCAATCGACCACCATGAGATATCACCCTGCCCCGGGCCTACACCAATTGCACCGGCTTCTGATGCAACTTTCCATGTTCCAACCAGGCCACCACTAACATTAGAACTGGTAAGTTTTATATCATCAAAATAGTAAGTGGAACCAACACCAACATTTCCAAAGTCGAAGAATACAACTATCTTCTGGTAATCGTTGTTGATGTCGATACCTGAGAAATTGAATTCCAGTTGTTCCCACTCATTGGCAACTGTGGTTACAGTTTTTACCTCATAGAAAATATCTCCGCTGTCCAGGTTTTCCACCTTGAGTAGTACGGTGTCACCTACACCTGGCGACCACACATTCATTTTAAATAACTTATTGGTAGAAAAATCTATCGGGCTTTCCAGGGTTAATAAGCTGCCAGCCCAAACTTCAGCGCCTTCACCTTTCACAGATTGCGCAACCCTTGCACTGGTATTTATGCCACCTGGGTCCGGATTATCAATCACCGAGGAGGTGTTTCCACCAAAATCGCTAAATGCATAATTCACGGTGAACGATTCAAAGTCGATGGGCAGGGTTACCGGGTCGGTAGCTTCTGATACGGTAATAATTTCGTTATATTCCGTGGTAGCTTCACCGCCACTTCGCGCTACAACTTTAATTTCGTAGTCGCCGGGATCTTCATACAGGTGAGAGGCGATTTCGCCCTCGATGATTGTAACAGGAGTTTCATCAATGGTATCTCCGAAATACACATCAAATACCGTTTCATAATCAGCTGTTGCAGATACATTGATAATACGTGGGTTCGCATCATCCGGAGTAATGGAAACATTAAGATTTTCCGGGGCTCTGAATGATACAGTCAATTCTTCTGAATAAGATGAAGTAAGGCCGGTAATTCCAACTCCTGTGATTTCCACTGTATATATTCCCTCAGCATACACATGTGTAATCTCTTCATTCAGGCCATATTTAGTGGGTTCTTCATTTTCCACATCACCGAATTTTACCATGAAACCGGTAACCCCTTCGGCCTGCGGCATAATGGTTACCGTACCTGTATTATCCTGTGTAATATCATAAATCACAGAAATATTTGCAGGTGCGGCAACATTATTTAGCTTGTCGAGATTGTCGATTTCTTTTTCGCAGGAAACAGCGAAAAATAATACAACAACTATTGCGAATATGTTTTTCAATTTATTCATTGTAATCATTTTTTTTAGATTAGTACATCGGGTTTTGTGTCCAGTTTCCACCAGAGAAAGTGATTTCATCAATCGGGATTGGGAACACTTCATTTTTGCCTGTTGTAAAACCTTCAATTTCATTGGCGGCTTTTCCGGTTCTCACCAGGTCGAAGAATCGGTGGCCTTCACCCATAAGTTCCACATGGCGTTCGTGCCAGATGGCATCGGTGAGTGCAGCGCCGGTGAGTGTTACATCATGGTCGTTGTTGCCAAAAGCTCTTGCCCGGACCATATTCAGATAATCCTGGGCTTTGCTGTCGTCAATTCCACCGCGGTTAAGTGCTTCCGCAGCCATCAGCAGCACATCGGCAAAGCGGATGGCACGATAATTATTGGGATTGGTGAGGTTCAGGTCAGGTTGTGCATCCTCACTCCTTTTGCGGGGCAAATATTTGCGGTTGA
>JAGYLT010000224.1 GCA_018400545.1 Bacteroidales bacterium | reverse complement strand
TACCTACGGTGATATTGCTCCGGTGCAGCTTGGGATCAAAATGGAATATCACAATTATGATGTTTTTTTACAGGCGCTGAATCTTACAACTGAAGGTATTGATGTGGCTTTGGATGGTGCTGTTAACCTTGGCGATACCCTTTTTATTGATGCCGGCCTTAAGGCCAAAGAGCTCGATTTCCAGGTCATTAAAAAATTTGTTCCCGGCGGCATACTCGATGAATATGGCATTACCGGCCTGAGCGGCAGGATGGCCATGGTGGTAGCTGTTGCAGGAAAATATGCCGATTCAACCCTTATGCCTGGGATTATTGCCGAAGTTGCATTAGATCAACTAAAGCTGGTTACCCGGGATTATCCCGAAATTTCAGCCTTAAACTTTAAAGGTGTTATCACGAATGGTGATTTATCAAATCTGGATAATACCATGATTAATATTGCTGAACTCACGGTTTTTACACCCAATAGCAATGTGAACCTTTCCGGTGAATTTCATGGCCTTGAACGCTTGAAATATAATTTGAATGCTTCTGCACGGGTTCAGTTGTCGGAGTTTGAGCAATATATCCCGGACAGCCTGGCGCAGGATTTGGCTGGGCAGATTGATGCACGTTTGCAAACATCCGGTGTAATGCCCGATTCAATTTCAGATGCCTTCATTGATAAGGTTTTGAACCAAAGTTCATTCGATTTACAGTGTAAAAATGTGTCAGGCATTTTCATGGATTCCATCAGGGTGGATGATTTTGGTGCTGACATAACCTATCTTCCCATCAGTTCCGGTTCTAAAAAATTAGATATTCAAAATCTTGCCATGAAATTGGATAACCTGCATGTGAACCTGGAAAATTCTTCTGCGCAGGCGGTAGTCACCGGGCAAATGTCCGATCTTTCCAACCTGGAAATAGATATCAGAACATTGCGGTTGCAGCAGGGTTTGAATTTCATATCCGGAGCCGCTACCATCAAAAACCCGGAAAACCCGGAGTTTGAGATGAATGCCAGCATAGCCCTGAAGCTTGATGAGCTCATGCCTTTTGTTCCTGATTCATTGATAAACGCTATGGCTGGTACTGTGAATATGTTTGTGCGATCACGGGGCAAAATCAATCCGGAGAAGGTGGAGGAGCAAATGTATCCCATCCTGTTTGAAAGCAGCCGGTTTGATCTGGCCTGCAACGGTGTGTCCGTTTCTTTTCCCGATACAACCATGAATTTCAGGGATTTGTCTGCCGACATGCGTTTCGAAAAGGATTTACTTACCATTCCAACGCTGGCCTTTAATTACAATGGGTTGCCCGTTGAGGTGGATTCCACTGTAGTTAAAAATATTTACAACGCGGTTTTATTGAACCGGCCGGAGCAACTGTATGTGAATACCCACATTAATCTCGGTGATATTGATTACGATGATTTTGCATATCTGATGGCAATGGAAAGTGCTGTAGCTGATTCTGTTTCGGCTGTGCCGGATGAAGAACCGTTGGCGGATGCAGAGCCGCAAAACTGGACCTTCCTGATTCACGGAAGTGCGGCTGTGAATAGTTTTTCTATCGATTCCAACGAATTTGAAGGTTACCAGGTTAACCGGCTGCACTTAAAAGATATCTCAACACTTTTTAAACTTACCGACAGTGCCTACATTGCCGATCAGTTTAAGTTTAAAGCTTTTGAAGGCGAAACCAACAACTCATTTTTTTATCGCATCAGGGAAGATGGCACAGAAACCGTTTCATCGCGTCATAATGTAAAAGATATCGACATCCGCATGTTGCTCAGGGACCTGGATAACCTGGAGCTGGATTCGATGATCACCTGGCAAAACATCACCGGCAGGCTTTCATCGGAACTGAACATGTTTTTCCCGCTTGATTCAACAATGATCGAAAAAATGTTGATCAGCGGGGATATTGTTTTGGAAGACGGGGGTGTGTTTGATTACGGTCCGGCACAGGAGATGTCGGGTTTTACCAGGATTAAAGAGTTGGATAACATTCAGTTTAAAACTCTTAGGAGCAATATTTTTATGTTTAAAAACAGGATATGGGTACCGCGTACCAACATCGTTAGCAATGCCCTGGATATTGCGGCTTTTGGTATGTTTGATATGAATTATGAATACGATTATCGCCTGGAAATTCACCTGCGTGATATCTTGTTTGGTAAATCAAAAAGGCGAAACAAGAAACAGGATGCCAAAGGGGATGAAGTGGATGAGAAAACATTGAAGAAAAGCTCGCGTAAAATACGCTATGCTGACGTTGATGGTGAAACAAAAATGGGTTTGGATTCGAAAGAATCCCGGGAGGAGATGATGAACAAGATCAGGACACAGGAGAAAATGCTGAATTTTATTTTCTTCCCAAAAAATATCCATTATAATACTGACGTTCCCGAAAACATGTAACTTTGTCTCATATAATTAATAACAATCAAAAAAATACGTTTGACGATGAAAACTTTAAAAACAGTACTGGCATTAATGCTCATTGCAACCATTCCGATGGTTTATTCCGGATGTGCCGATGATGGAGAAGATGAATTCTGCGAGCAGTATGACATGAATGAGACCCTCAATTGTGATGGTGAAACAATTGTGGAATCTTGTTGCGTAACCGGAGGTGAGTGTGTTTACAAATTTAACGGGCAGGAGTATCCGGATACAATTGATGGACTGAACGACCTTGCTGATGCCCTGGGATGTACCACTAAAAGCACTGAAGCTCAGGCCGCCGAAAAAGAGCTGATTATCCAAAAACTAATCGAACTAAGAGATAAAGCCAGGATGGGATTGTAATAATTGGGGTTTATTCACCAGAACCAGCGACTTTTTTTCATACGTTTCAGTTTCTTGTTCAGATCTTTTGTGCCCGGATTCAGTGCAACGATCTCTCCGTTTCCATTAATTAAAACCATAGCGGGGATCCGCTTGATATTATAAGTTCTTGCAGCTTCAGATTTCCAGCCTTTCATGTCTCCAACATTCACCAGCCCGTCTATTTGGTCCTTTTGAATACCATTTTCCCATGCCGCCTGGTTTCTGTCTAACGAAACGCAAACGATCTCGAAACCGGTTTCGCCATTGTTGAATTCCTCATTTTTATATTCTTCATGCAACGCCAGAAGGGCAGGGGCCTTTTTTCGGCATGGTGCGCACCAGGATGCCCAGAAATTTAGCAGGACAACCTTGCCTTGTAATTGTGAAAGATTAAAATCATCACCCGTTACTGTTGGTATTTCAATCTCAGGAGCCTGGTCGCCAACATAAATGCCATACAGGTTTGGTTTCTTTTGAGCAAAAGTTCCCGCGGAAAGCAAAATCACAAATACAATTGTGAATAGTGCTTTTGGAAAATCAACAGCCTTGATGTGTTTATGATGCATTGTCATTGTATATTCAAAATTCAATATTTCGCAAGTTTACAATTATTGTACCGATTGAAAGTAAATGAGCAGATTAAAAAAAATGTAAAAAAATTTGGTGGTTTAATAAACGATATTACTTTTGTGAGCGATTACTCACTTAAAGGCCGAGGCTTTTAATCTCCGCCAAAGGCTATGGTGAATGAAAAGCAAAGGAGGGCTGACTAAATTTGAGTAATTCAATCAGGAATAAATCTTTGATAAAGTGACCGAGAAACAGGAAAAAATAATTCAGGCAGCATTGCAATTGTTTGCAAAAGAAGGTTTTCATGCCACTTCAACCAGCAGGGTGGCGAAAGCGGCAGGTGTTTCTGAGGGTTTGATATTCAGGCATTTTGGAAACAAGGATGGTTTGCTTAAAGCGATTCTGGATGAAGGGGAGCGCAGGTTTAAAAGCCTGATGGCCGACATTGTGCTTGAAACCAATCCGGAAGAAGTAGTGCGTAAAACCATTCAAATGTCTTCTAGAATCGACAAAGCGGATTATGATTTCTGGAAGTTGCAGTTCAAGCTAAAATGGGAACTGGAAGTAAGTGGCGATGAAAAGATGGAGCCTCTGAAACTGGCGCTTACCAACGCTTTTCAAAAATTGAATTACCCCGAACCCGAACTTGAAGCATCCTTGCTGCTCCTGTTCCTGGATGGTTTGGGTTCTGCTGTGCTAAAAGGTTCTTCCATCAACCCCCACCAAATGATCGAATTTTTGCTGAAAAAGTATAACCTCTAAAATTTTTTGTTCAATAATAAAAAGTAAGTACTCACATAAATTTTGTTAAAATTTAAAACTACTTAATCATGACAACAATTGATAAAACAAAACCCGTACTCGTTACCGGAGCTACAGGATATGTTGCCGGATGGCTGGTAAAAAGACTACTCGATGAAGGTATCACCGTGCATGCAGCTGTCAGGAATCCTGACAAAAAGGAAAAAGTTGAACATCTCGACGAAGCAGCCAAAAAATCAAAAGGAAGCATTAAATATTTTAAATCAGACTTGCTCACCGATGGCTCCTACGCCAAAGCCATGGAAGGTTGTGAGTTGGTTTTTCACACCGCATCTCCGTTTATCACCGACGTGAAAGATCCCCAGCGCGATTTGATTGATCCGGCAGTAAAGGGAACAGCCAATGTTTTGGAAACAGCCAATAAAGTATCATCGGTGAAACGCGTGGTGGTCACCAGTTCATGCGCCGCCATTTA
>JAGYLT010000223.1 GCA_018400545.1 Bacteroidales bacterium | reverse complement strand
ACGTCCACAGTGCTTTGGCTCATGAATTTCAATATTCGCATACAATGTTTCAAAGTAACGCCCTTTACTTTGGGTGAGCAGCTATTCCTTTATTTCGATCAGATTTTGCCGGTTAAAGATACCCAGGAGTACACCATCAGCATGGCATCCAAGGCACAGGAAGAAATTGCCACCCAGGAAAACCTGAAGCAGCGTCATAACATACGTTTCGATTTCTGGACAAACTTTTTGCATGAAAGCAACAAAGCCAACCATCTTTTTGCCAATATTTCGCCTTCAAAAGACAATTGGATAGGCCTCGGCATCGGTATGGTTGGCGTAAACATCAACCTGGTGATTTCGCGCACTTATGCCAGAAGTGAACTATATATCAACAGGGGATCAAAGGAAGAAAACAAATTTTGCTTTGATTTTTTGCATGATCGAAAAGAGCAGATCGAAAAAAACTACCGCGCTCCGCTGATATGGGAAAGAATGGATGATAAAATTTCCTGCCGCATAAAATCCCAGTTGAACGAAGTTTCACTTTATGAAAAAGAGGACTGGGAAAAGATGTTTGCATTTATGATTGACGCATCAGAGCGGATGGTGCAGGCCTTCAAAACACCTGTGCAGCATTTGAATCAAAAGATAAAAAAGAAAACCCAGAAACCATGACCAAAATCGGCCAACTTGAACGCATCACCCAAAACCGGGTAGTCGGGCTTTTTCAGGAAAAGCTTGGCTACCGCTACCTGGGCAACTGGGAGGAGCGCGAGGGCAACAGCAACATCGAGGATGACATCCTGCAGCAATGGCTCTCCACACGTGGCAACGGCGGCAAAGGCTACAACAGCAACCTGATTGCCAGGGCGCTTTACGAACTCACCAGAGCCGCCGGCGATCAGAGCAAAAAGCCCTACCATGTGAACCTGGATGTTTATACCTTGCTGCGCTATGGCGTGGCCGTGCAGCCCGACATCGGGCAAAATCGCCAAACCGTGTGGCTGATTGACTGGAAAAATCCAGAAAACAACGACTTTGCCATCGCCGAAGAGGTCACCGTAAACGGTCATTACAAAAAGCGCCCCGACATCGTGATCTACGTGAACGGCATCGCCCTGGGCGTGATCGAGCTCAAGCGCAGCACCGTTAGCATCAGCGAGGGCATCCGCCAAAACCTCGACAACCAGAAGCACCTCTTCATTGGTCCCTTTTTCGCCACCATGCAACTCATCATGGCCGGCAACGACCTGGAAGGGCTTGCCTACGGCGCCATCGAAACCAAAGAGAACTACTACCTGAAATGGAAAGAGGTACACCCCGACCGCAACCCCAACGACCACTACCTGCTGGAACTTTCCCGCCCCGTCCGCGAACTGACCGCAACGGTGGAGCATCGCCTCGACCGGAACATCATCGAAATGCTCAGCAAAAAGCGGTTCATCGAATTCATCCACGACTTTGTCGTGTTCGACCGGGGCATCAAAAAGCTGTGCCGCGCCAACCAGTACTTCGGTGTGAAGGCAGCGCAGGAGCACATCCGCCGCAGAGAGGGCGGCATCATCTGGCACACGCAGGGCAGCGGCAAAAGCCTCACTATGGTGTGGCTCACCAAATGGATCAGGGAGTACAACCACAATGCACGGGTGCTCATCATCACCGACCGCACCGAACTGGACGAACAAATAGAAAAGGTGTACAAAGGTGTGGACGAGCAGATATACCGCACACGCAGCGGCCAGGATTTGATGGAGCAACTCAACAGCCAGTCACCCTGGCTGCTGTGCTCGCTGGTGCACAAGTTTGGCGGAAAAGAGGAGCTTAACGAGAAAGATGTGGAGGATTACCTGACCGACCTGAAAGGCAGCCTGCCCACAGACTTCAATGCCAAAGGCGATATCTACGTGTTTGTGGATGAGTGCCACCGCACCCAGAGCGGTAAGCTGCACGCCGGGATGAAGTCGCTGCTGCCGGATGCAGTCTTTATCGGCTTTACCGGAACGCCGCTGTTGAAAAAAGACAAGCAGACCAGCCTGGAGGTGTTCGGCCACTACATCCACACCTACAAGTTTGATGAGGCTGTGGCCGACAAGGTGGTGCTCGACCTGCGCTACGAAGCGCGCGACATAGAGCAAAAAATCACCAGCATGGAAAAGATTGACCAGTGGTTTGATGCCAAAACAAAAGGACTCACCGACCTGGCAAAAACCGAATTGAAACAGCGCTGGGGAACAATGAAAAAGGTGTTCAGCTCAATTGACCGGCTCCAAAAGATCGTTAGCGACATGATGATAGACATGGCCACCAAAGAGCGGCTGCAAAACGGCAGAGGCAACGCCATGCTGGTTTCGGAAAGCGTGTACAACGCCTGCCGCTACTATGAGCTGTTTCAGAAAGCCGGCCTGAAACAGTGCGCCGTAATTACCTCCTATTCGCCGCATCAAGCCGGCATAAAAGGAGAAGAAACAGGAGAAGGAACCACGGAGAAGTTGCTGAAGTATGATATTTACCGTAAGATGATCGCAGGGTATTTCAATATTTCGGAGGATGAAGCCCAAAACAAAACAGAAGCGTTCGAAAAGGAGGTCAAGAGGATTTTTGTGGATGAGCCGGCACAGATGAAACTGCTGATCGTGGTGGACAAGCTGCTCACCGGATTCGATGCGCCATCGGCAACCTATCTTTACATTGACAAAAGCATGAAGGACCACGGCCTGTTTCAGGCTATCTGCCGGGTGAACCGTCTGGATGGTGAAGATAAGGAGTATGGCTACATTGTGGATTACAAAGATTTGTTCAAAAGCCTCGACAAGTCCATCAAGGACTATACCTCCGGAGCTTTTGATGCCTATGAAAAGGAAGATGTTGCCGGCTTGTTGCAGGACCGCCTGAAAAAAGGCAGGGAACGTCTGGATGAAGCGCTGGAGGAGATCAGGGCATTGATTGAGCCTGTAGAGCCGCCAAAGGAGCAACTGCAGTTCCAGCGCTATTTTGTGGGCAACCCCGAAAATCCGGCCGGGCTGAAAGACACCGAGCCAAGAAGGGTGGCGCTGTATAAAGCGGTGATAAAATTAATCCGCGCCTTTGCCAACATAGCAGACGAAATGGAAGAGGCCGGGTACCATGCCACCACTGCAAACCGTATCCGCGAAGAGGTGAAATACTTCGAAAACCTGCGCAAGGAGGTGCAGATTGCCAGCGGCGACTATGTGGAACTGAAACAATATGAGCCGGCCATGCGTCATCTGATTGATGCCTATCTGGGTGCAGAAGAAAGCAGGGTGCTCTCCAGGTTTGACGACCTAAGCCTGGTAGAGCTGATCGTTGAAAAGGGAAAGGGCGCGCTGGAGGAATTGCCCAAAAAAATGAAACAAAACAGGGAGGCCATGGCAGAAACCATCGAAAACAACCTGCGCAGGGTCATCATCGAAGAAACACCAACCAATCCGGCATATTACGAAAAGATGAGCACCCTGCTCGACGAGCTGATCAAACTGCGTAAAGAGCAGGCAGAAGCTTATGAGGATTACCTGAACAATGTTGTGGAACTGACAAAAAAGATCGTCAGACCCGCACAATCCAATCATTACCCCGGGTGCATTAATACCGGCGCCAAAAGGGCGTTGTATGACAATTTGAAACAAAATGAAGCGCTATCGCTGGCAGTGGATCAAGCAATACTTTACACCAGGAAGGATAACTGGCGCGACAATAAGTTCAAAACAAAAGAGGTGCGCCTTATAATTGAGGAGGTGCTCAAAGCGCACGGCATTGTTACCCCCGATGAAGTGGAGCGAATTCTGGACATAGCAAAAAAACAGCAGGACTATTAATGGATCGGATCACGATTGGAAATATCACCGTTGATGTGGTAAGAAAGGACATCAAAAACATGCACCTGGCTGTTTATCCGCCAACAGGCCGCGTACGCATTGCGGCGCCCATACGCGTAAATGAGGAGGCTATCCGTCTCTTTGTCATCTCCAGGCTGGGATGGATCAAAAGGCATCAGGGAAAGTTTAGAAAACAACAAAGAGAAACGCCACGGGAATATTTGGAACGGGAGAGCCATTACTTTCAGGGCAGGCGCTACCTGCTGAGGATAAAGGAAACCACCGGAGCGGGATATGTGGATTTGAAGGGAAAAACATACCTGGATTTGTATGTAAAGTCCGATGCAAGCGCCCATTATAAGCGGGGCATCATCAATGAATGGTACCGCAGTGAACTGAAAAAGATCATCCCGGATATGATCCGGCGATGGGAGAAAAAGTTAAACGTAACGGTGAATGACTGGGGTGTGAAGCAAATGAAAACCAAATGGGGTTCGTGCAATGCAGAAGCAAAAAGAATCTGGCTGAATCTGGAATTGGCCAAAAAGCCGGTTCAATGCCTCGAATACATCATTGTTCACGAAATGGTTCACCTCCTCGAACGACGCCACAGCGACAGGTTTCTGTCCCTCATGGATGCGCACCTGCCCAATTGGAGGCAGTTGAAAAAAGAATTGAACAGTATTCCGGTAAGCCATGCCGACTGGGATTACTGAAATTACCCCCCCTACCCGATCATCTCCATAAACTCCTCCTCGCTGATGATCTTTACGCCCAATTTTTCGGCTTTGCTGCGCTTTGCGGGTCCCATATTTTCGCCC
>JAGYLT010000222.1 GCA_018400545.1 Bacteroidales bacterium | reverse complement strand
TTTCAAAAGTTTTCTCGGCGATAGCAAACATATCATCAAGGGTTATTCCGGTAACAGGTCCGTAAACATATTTTGCATCCTGGGCAAAAATTTGTGTGAGAAAAAATATTGATAATACTAATGTAAGTAATTTGTGTTTCTTCATTGTTTTAAATTTTTAATTAATTAATAACTTTTTCAAATTTTAGCAAAAATCATTTCATTCGTTTATTTTAAATATTTACATGAGCTTGTTTTCCATTAGGCGGTCACTATGGGGGTATCCATTCTTTGAATCTCACGTGTGTTACGTTTTCATGGCTGTTGTTCGGTTCGATGATGCCCTGACCATGTGAAGCCTGGGGCATAATTAACCGATTACTGATTAAAAATAATTTTTGTGTCATAATGACTTTGTTTTTTTTAGATGAATAATTTTGCGAATGATGAGATGAAAAGATAAGGTATCAATCACTATTTTGGAACGGCTAAACTACTGCCTACAAGCACTAATAAAAAATGAAGATTGTATGGATTTATAAATCCGTACAAGTTTATCCTGCATTTTATAAGCAGGATATTTGAAAAAATATGTTTGAGTTTAGCCATTGATAATGGTATCCCTTCTTATTTGCGATTGTATTCTTCGCGCGAAATTTCAACCACCTTAGCAAAGTCCTCCATATTGCACAAGGTCTTGTTTTGCCAATAGCCCGAAATTACAAAGGTAGAGCCCGCTTTCAAGGAGGGTCTTCCCATACTTCCGGCCACCGATTTTGAATCTTCGATGTCGTTGCCTTCCTGGTCAAGGGCTTTAAAATAGAGCGTTAATCTGTTGGTGCCCTCTATATCCTGATCGATGCTTATGGGGAAATCCAGTTTCAAACTGTTAGCCTGTGTTTTAGCAACGGCGATTTCGCCAATAGTGTAAGGTGTTTCGTGTAGGGGTTCAAAAGGCAATGGCTCTTTAATGGGATTCTTGCTGAGGTAGTCATCAATTTCCTGCTCCATTTCTTCTTTTTTTTGTTTCAGCTCTTTGTCGAGCTTAAAGGCTTTTTCCAAATCGGTGCATTCTTTCAGCTCCTTTTTCATGGCCGAAATCTCCTTGTGGTAATGCATTTCCATCGAAGGCCATTTGCCGAGGTAGGCGTTGGTGTGCATTTTGCCGCCCGAAGCTCCGCAGGATGCCAAAAACAAAAGTGTCAGCAACCAGGTGTTCATTTTTAAGATTTGATGTTTCATTTTGTATTGTTATTTTTATTTGGGTGAATGATTATTAAATTCTGCACAATTCAATCCTGATGCAAGCCCTGGTCAGCATGCTAATATTCGATCAAAAACTCCTGATTGGCATTCAGCAGATAGGCTTTTCCGGGGGTGAGGGTTTCCAGCTTGTCAATATTCTTTTCGGGCCAAAGTACTCTGAGACCGATGGCTTCTTTTAGGATTTGCACTTTGCTTAAGTCTTCGGCAAAAAGCGTTTCGATATCCACCTCCGTTTCTGATAAGACCGGGATAAGATTCCAGCCAGGGGCAATTTCCACCGTTTTGCTGTCGGGATAAAAACCCGTAAGCGGTAGTTGCGAGACCTGATTTGTTTTTATGAAATACCCCAAAGAATAATCCCAAGTGGAAAGGGTGCTCAAATTATTTCCGGGTTGATAAAATGCAGTCTGGCTTTGCAAGATTTCCACTTCCCCGCTAATTGGAGCAAGCACGGCTGTTAAATCTGTATTCTGTGGAATCAGATAAGATGAGATGCCCGTCCAGCCGGCATTGAAGGTGATGGTATGCTCAACGAGTTGCACTGTTGTTGCAGCCAAAGCCACGATGGCATTGCCCTGCGAGGTAAACACTTCATCGTAGCCCGGCCAGGGAAAGCTATAGCTCACCGTTTCTACCAACACCGCATCCTGGCTGATAAATTTAAAAATAAAAGTATTGCCGGGTGTAAACCCCGTAGCAGTATCTGGCAGGCTGCCATCGTCCATCGAGGCAATCATTTCTAAATAATCGCCAGCCACTATGGGGCCAAGCAGCGTGGTGGCTCCCACACAAATTTTAAATCCCGTATTGGGATCAATATCAAAAATCCCGATCTGATCGCCGGCCACAAGGTTTACCCCGTTAAGGGTAGCCTGGGTGAGGTAAAAAGTCATGGGATTATAAGGCGTTTCCCACACCGGGGCGAATGGATCAGGCGCTGACACCAAACCATGCAAATCTATCAAAGCGTTTCCCTGCGAGGTAAATACTTCATCGTAGCCGGGATAAGGAAAACTATATTCTACATCTTCGATCTGGCCAAGACCTTGCTGATAGAGTTTAAACACAAAATCATTTCCCGGCGTAAATCCAGTGGAAGCTCCCGGCAGGCTGCCATCGTCCATCGAAGCAATCATTTCCAGATAAATTTCCCCGCTAAGGGTCTGAGTTAAAATGCCTGCGCCCACACATATCTCAGTGCCGCTATTGCTATCGATGTCAAAAATTCCAATCTCATCGCCAGCCTGGAGTTCCACCTCGCCCACCTCGGCACTCAGCACATAAAAAGTCATGGGGTTGTAGGGCGTTTCCCACACGGGCTCGAATTGTTGTGCCCCGAGTAGTGCAGGCCAGGACATTAGAAAGCTCAGGAATATTCTATTTAGATATTTCATAAGGCCTTATTTTTTAATGATTTTTTTGCTCATTCGGCGTACCGCATCCTCGTTGTTATAAATTACACTAAGGAGGTAAGTTCCCGGTTCTACATTCAAATCGCTGACAGCGATATTACACATGCCTTGGTTCACATTTAGCCCGCTAAGGTGTTTTACCTTTTGCCCGGTAAGATCGAAAATCTCCACTTCAATTTTTCCGGCGGCAGGCAGGTTTATCCACAAATTAAATTCATCGCTGAAAGGATTAGGAATTACACGCAGTTTTAGTGCATTGTTAGCATTATCAGGTACTTCGGTGACAATTTTTTCGAGCTTACCGATAAATGTACCCAGCACTTCAAAATTTTGATCACCCTCAAGATAGGTCAGCTCAGTACTCATTTCCTCACCTGTAGCAGCACTCCACACTTTGGCTGAAATGGAATGACCCGAAATATAACCATCTCTGATTTCGGTGTAGGGATCGTCCATGGCTGTGCTAACGATTACAAAGTCTTCCTCACCCACGATGGCAGCTCCTACGCAATAATTGCCATCAAAAATGGCCACCTCATCGCCGGCATTCAGCTTATCCTCTGCCTGCAGCACGATGTGCATAGGCATATAGGGATTGCCTTCGTAAACCGGGGCGAAGTGTGCCGGGCATTTTGTGGGAAGTGGAAAATACTGGGGCACTGTGGATTTTCCGGTCTCATCAAAGGTAAGTACTGCATTGTCGGTTAATTTCAGATAATATCCCTTGTTGGCTTGCAGCATACCGATGGTGTTGGTCCATTGTCCGTTGGGTGGTGGGAAGGGCAGGTGGAAAATTGAGCCACCGGCTTCATCAATCATCTTAAAAAATACGCCGGCATCGATAAGATCCTGCACAGCTTCGAGGGCGTTTTGCGGATTGGTGCAGGGATAGCCTGCAATGTTCCAGCCCGAAATAAGCGGTATGTCCATGGGCAAATCCACGGGCATGCCTTCGAGGCTAAGCGTAGCATCGCCGGTAGTTTTGATGTAGTAACCCTCGGTGTTTTGCATATCGCCAATGGTGTTGGTCCACTGTCCGTTGGGCGGCGGGAAAGGCAGATGGAAAACCGAGCCGCCGGCTTCATCCAGCACCTTAAACAGCAGGTCATTGTCGATTAGCGGCTGCACAATACCAAGCATGTCCCAACTCTGGGGTTCTACCCTGAACGACATCAGGTTCCAGCCGCTGTTTAGTTCGATGTCCTGAACAAGGGTGTTGATGCCTGTGAGTTCAACCAGCGTATTGCCCTGCGCGACAAATACCTCATCGTAGCCTGGATAGGGATAGCTGGCGGTGATGTTTTCGCTAAAACCCCCGGTGGCACTCCATAGTTTATAGATGATGTTGTGGCCGGGTGTAAAACCATTGGCCTGGTCGGGGAGCGAACCATCATTCATCGATGCAATCATTTCAAGGTAAGTACTTGCGCCAAGTGGCTCTGTTAAAACGCCGGCACCTACACAGATTTCGTTGCCGGTAAAGGGATCGATATCAAAAAGCCCCACTTCGTCGCCTTCCTGCAAAGCCTCACCATCGATACTTGCTTCCAGTATATAAAAGGTCATCGGGTTGTAAGGTGTTTCCCAGACCGGATCGAAATAATTGCCGCCGGCAAAAACATTGATATAATCCGTTTTCACTTCCATAGCTGAGGCTTTGCTGTCGTAGACAGTAAGCTTTACTGAATAGCTTCCTGCAAGCGAATAGATATGTACCGGATTTTGATCGTAGGAATCGATCGTTCCGTCGTTCTCAAAATCCCATTCCCATGAAGAAGGATTACCAGTGGACAGGCCCGTAAACTGAACTGTGAGCGGCGCATGGCCTGAAGTTATATCTGCTGTGAACTCTGCAACCAGCGGTTCTGTTACGGTGATGTAATTGATCTTGGTTTCGGTGCTTGATCCTTTGCTGTCGTAAACCGTCAGCGAAACTGTGTAAACACCCGGATTGGTGTATGTGAACTCCGGACTTTGCAGATAGGAATCCA
>JAGYLT010000221.1 GCA_018400545.1 Bacteroidales bacterium | reverse complement strand
CCTACAACCTGGCGCGCAAACTCGATAAGCGCCAGATGACCTGCTGGAAATTTAAAAAGAAAATCACCGAGTGCATCGAACGTAACGGGGATTTACAGTTTATCGAAGAACCTGTAAGTGATGAAAATCCACAGGACTAATTTTCAGGTTTTTATTTCTTATTTTCCCTGGCTTCCTTTTTTGCCGCTCTCTTCTTCTGCCTTTCTTCTTTTTGGAGTTCCCTGGCCGATTTTTTCTCCTCTTTTTCAACTTCCCTTTGGTATCGCTTTTTTGGTGAAGATATACTTGGCAGAATAGTTGACTTAATTCCACTGATCAGGCCTTTGGCCAGATAATTAAAAATGCCTTTATGCTTATTACGAACAAAAAATATTGCTGAGCTTACCGGTTCATCCTCGCTGTTTTTTGGTGGATTAAACTGACGGATTACAACATTGGCCAGGGCAGAAAAGAAGCCCATTTCATCCTTTTCCTTTTTCGAAACCTTGCGCAAGCCCGATATTTTTAAATCGTGGTAAAGCATCATCATTTCCCCTTCCACATATTCGCCATTGGCCGTAGCCTCAAAATCCATCGATTGAATCACCCCGCTTTCGATGCGCAAATATTCGGTGGGTTCAATCATTTGGTTAAATGCCGTCATATCCATTTGTTCCATACTCCCGGAAAAAGTAAAATCAGGCGTATGGATATTTTCTGAAAATTCGATGCGTACGTCCAAACCTGTGGCATCAAAAAACTTCGCTTTCAAATCCCAGGTCATGGGCCCGTGCTGGTTTATCTGTTCAGGGATATTCGACACATTTACGATTGTAGCATACAAATCTTTTATCGGAACTTTTCCTGCCTCCGTGGCCTCCGCATCAAACTGTTCATATAATACCTCCGAATCCCGGATAAGCACCTTGCGAATATCCAGCGGCATGTCCAGATGCGCCAGGGCTTGCTGCGGCATTTTTGGATATCTGTCAAAATCGAAAGGCACATTTTTATCACGAAAAGCATTCAGATAAAGGCCCTCTATCACAATACCGCCGATAAAAATTTCCTGATCCTGTAAATATTTTTGCGCATCAAAACCCTGGATTGAAATCTTATCGACAGCTATCTGCATGCGGTCGGTTTGCTTGCCAACCTTGTGTCCGAACTCCCTTTTTTTATACCTCGGCAACAATTCAAATCCGGAAATATTCAGGGATGAATCCCCGTGATTCTTCTGCACCTCCCCCACCCTGATATCATACATGCCGTCAGGTGTGGGATACGAAAAATCGCCAATACTTATTTGAACCTGCTCCTGCAATATTTTTAATAATGCTGCTGCGTCAGGCGATCCCTCAACCACAAGATCAGCAATACTGAGGTTGATTTTTCCGGCTGCCAGCACCCGGGTTTGTTTTTTATGATCATAATAAATAAAATTTCCGCGCTTCAGCTCAAACGATTGTAAAGCATAGGTTTGCACCTGAGATTGATCCGGCTTTTTTGGTTTTGTTTGCTGCGCTTTTAAAGCCTTTGCCCGCTTTTTTTCAGCTTTGGTCAGATGATTGATCAGGACGATTTCGGGCCGGCTTACGACAATCTTTTCCAATGAAATATGTTTCAGCGAAAGCGAAAAATTCTCATCAATCCCGGTTATAGTCAGGGATGGCAGCTTGAGATCGAAAAGTTGGGGATATTTCAGGCGCAGGGTATCATCGGCTTCATAAAACGACACCCTGGGTGTGATGCTGAGATTTTTAATTTTCAGGTTTCCCGAAAGCAAACCAATCCGGATGTTATCATATGTTATCTCATAAACCTTACTGATCTCCGAGCCCTGATATTCTTTCAGCAGCAGGTCTTCAGCAATTTTTTCGGCATTTGTTTCGAGGTAGATTACCCCGCCTGCAATGGCAAGTAAAATAACGCCGATAACTATTCCGGAAAAGATGAGTGTTTTGCGTAAAGGTTTTGAAATCATGAGTGTACAATTCCTGGTAACATTTCCCAAAAATAGCTAATCTTATTAAACTGCGCAGACATCTGTCATTTAATCCCGCTTCAAATTGTAGATTTGCAAAAGACTGATCAATGACAAACACAAACCTTGCTTTCATTTGAAAACATATCCGTTTCCTTCGGCAACAAAACGCTGATCCGGGATTTGAGCTTCAGGATTGATGCAGGCGACAAAGCTGTTTTCAGCGGGGCCTCAGGCTCCGGTAAAAGCAGCCTGATCAACACCTTAACCGGATTTGTAAGGCCTTCCGGTGGAAAAATCACTTTTGAAAAAGAAATTTTAAATGCCGGCAATATCGAAAAATTCAGGAGCCGGATTGCTTACCTGCCGCAGCAGATCAGTTTCAACAGCATGGATGTGAAAGCATTTATCCGGATGCCATTTCATTTCGAACGAAATAAATCTGAGACGCCCGGCAAGGAAAGGATTGCAAAATATTTTGATGACTTCAGACTGAAACAGGATATAATAAAAAGCAAAATGCAGGATATCTCCGGTGGCGAAAAGCAGCGGGTGGCATTGATATCCTGCCTGCTGCTCAATCGTAAAATCCTGCTGCTGGACGAACCCACTTCAGCGCTCGACAGTAAGGTAAAAAACAGGGTAATGGATTGGCTGTTCAACAAGGATGACATAACAATTATCTCCGCATCGCACGATCCTGAATGGGTGGAGCGGTGTAACAAAGTGATCGGTATTTAATTATGGAAACCATCGACATAAGTTGGGGAAACTTATTCCTGGGATATAGCCTGCTCGTGATCCCTATAGCCGCCATGTGGTATTACCGCACCGGCCTGGTGAAAGACACGCTGATTGCTGCCTTCAGAATGACCGTGCAACTTTTCCTCATGGGATTGTACCTCACCGTGCTTTTCGACCTGAACAGCATGTGGTTGAATTTGCTCTGGCTGTTGATCATGATCGGTGTTTCAACCGGAACCACCATCCGCCGCAGCGAACTGAGCTGGAAAAAATTTGCCATTCCGGTTGCCGTTTCCACCATCATTTCCATTGTGATTGTGGATGCTGTTTTCCTGGGCATCACCCTTCAGCTCGATAATATTTTTGATGCACGCTATTTCATCACCATCACCGGAATGATTCTCGGCAATTCGATGAAACAAAACATCATTGCGCTCAACACTTTTTATAAAACCCTGGAGGAGCAAAAAGCCGACTACCGCTACTGCATTGCCAACGGCGCCACCCGCAAGGAAGCCATCATGCCTTTTATGAAAACAGCCATCAAAAGATCGTTCAATCCCCAAATTGCCACCATGGCCGTACTTGGACTGATTGCACTTCCGGGCACGCTCACCGGCCAGATCATCGGCGGGTCGGCACCGGATGTGGCCATCAAATACCAGATTTTGCTAATGCTGGCCATTTTCGTAGCTTCGATGATCACGGTGGTACTTACCATCAATCTGGCCAACCGCTTTCTGTTTGATGCGTGGGATGATTTCGGGAAGTTTTGAAAAAAAAATCCCGGAATCGTCCGGGCTTTTTTTTGCCCTTAAAACCCAAAAACCAGCCGAAATTAACATTTTGCCTATTTTTGAAGGTCAGAACCAAATACCTCATATTAACCAGACACGCGAATGGCAAAGAAAACTTGAATACCAACAGTAAGGAGCTGGGGATGATTGTTAATTTTAAAAATACTAATGCCAATGCCCGACGACAACAAAATATTCCATTTCACCGCAGCCCGGCTTATCGAAATCCTGAAAGGCTTTCCGCCGGATATGCCAGTGGTAGTTAGCGGATACGAAAACGGTTACGAAAATTTTTACCAGCCGCAAACCATGCAACTCAGCCACCATCCCGAAAATAAGTATTGGGACGGCCAGTTCCAGCCTGCCGAAGCCGGTGATAAAAACGCGTTTGAAGCCATCATATTAGCACGAGAGGAAAGATATGACTGAGTGCAGGGAAATCGAGGTTGATAAAGTAGCTGAAGTGCTTATTTGAAAAAAAAATATAAATCATATTCGTACCCTCGATAAATTCCGGGATACACTCCTGCCCAAGCTGATGAGCGGGGAGGTGCGGGTGAAAAATTAAAAAAATAAAGCTATGGTATTTTTAGAAGCTACATTTACATTTGATAAAGTAATTGACCTGATTCTGGCTGGAGGAGTTTTAATAGCTGCAGGAAGCCTTTTTATTTACAGACGATCTAATTATCTAATTGTTATTCACAAATGTATGGCCGATTACCGAAGGATTGTTCGTGAACTGCAATGCGGAAAAAACTTTAACGAAAAAGTGCTGAAAAATGACTTATTGGGATTGTTTAATGAGCAATTGTATTACATGAAATAGTGGTACTTACCCTGTAAAATCAGAAAAGAATGGAAGAAAACCATGCTTCGCCATTTACAAAATAAGGATAAGTGTGTAGAAGTAAAATTTGAAGCCCGGGATTGGGAGGATTTTGAAAGGGTGCGTGTTTTCATGGAGAGAAAAAAGACAAAATAAAGAAATAATTAACCTGTTTGGTAAATAATTTATTAATTTTGCAATGCGTTTATCATACAAGAATAAAAAACTTGAAGCAGGTTAACAACCGACAAAGGCCTGACAAAAGCCTATGGCCGGTTGCCCAAAAAAATAAAACAACGCAGGCTGCAACTTGAAAGTG
>JAGYLT010000220.1 GCA_018400545.1 Bacteroidales bacterium | reverse complement strand
TTCATTTGATGTTAAAACCAATGCAGGAGATTTTTCCCAGATAAAAATTGACGGTTACGGCTACTCAAAGAATATTGGAGAACCTCAATTACCGGTTTTGCGAAAACTCATAGAAATCCCTCCGGAGGCGCGGGTTAATGTTACTATTACCTATCAAACTTATCAGGAATTTAATCTTACAGATTTTGGAATTACATCACAAATAATTCCGGTGCAACCTTCCGTTTCAAAAAGTGATGATCCTCAACAAACACAGTTCAATTATAACCCGGCTGCTTATGCTTCCAATCAATACAACCGGCAAGCACTTGCTGAGGTGGTTTACATCGGTCAAATGCGCGGATTAAACATTGCCCGCCTTGATATTTCGCCTGTACAATACAATCCTGCGCAAAACACATTGAAAGTTTATGATGAAATCGCTGTCGAAGTTTCCTTTGAAAATGCAGCCTTCCCGGATGGTTATCATTTCCTCGAAACCAAGGCAAACAGGTACTTCAAAGGCCTGAACCAACTCATTTTTAACTATAGCGAAATTGATGCAGAAGGGCTATTAGGAGCCGAAACAATCACCTACCTCATAGTTTCCGATCCCATGTTCCAGGAGACTTTGCAACCATTTATTACCTGGAAACAAAAAAAAGGGTTTAATGTGGCAACCGCTTACACCAATGATCCTGAAGTAGGAAATACGACCACATCCATCAAAGCTTACCTCGAAAGTTTTTACAACAACCCTCCGGAAGGATACCATCCGCAAACCTTTGTGCTGATAGCTGGAGATATCGATCAGGTGCCTTCGTTTGAAGGTACGACCGGCAATCATGCTACCGACCTTTATTACTGCGAATATACCGGTGATCATTTTCCGGAAGCTTTTTACGGAAGATTCTCCGCCAATAATTTGCAGGAGCTTCAAGCACAAATTGATAAAACATTGGCCTACGAGCAGTTTGCCTTTCCCGATCCGTCATTTCTTGATGAGGTGGTTATGATAGCCGGCTATGATAGTTATTACGGGCAAATCTGGGCAAACGGACAAATCAACTACGGAACCGAACACTATTTTAACGCAGCAAATAATCTTTTTTCGCATACCTACCTGCAACCGGAACCAACCGGAGCAAATTATGCGCAGGAAATCAGGCAGGACATCTCCAACGGCGCAGCCTACGCTAACTACACAGCACACTGCAGCGCACAGGGATGGGCCAATCCAACATTTTTGATCAATCATATTAACTCCCTTGACAATACGCATAAATATCCGCTGATGGTAGGTAATTGCTGCACTTCGGTAGATTTCAGAATTACCTGCTTTGGCGAGGAATTGTTGAGGGTACCGCAAAAAGGCGCTATCGGTTATATCGGCGGATCGAACAACACCTACTGGGACGAAGACTTCTGGTGGAGTGTTGGTTTTGAAACAATTTCGGTAAATCCGGAATACAATGCCGAAAACCCCGGTATGTACGACAGGCTATTTCATGCCGGCGATAACATGACTGTTGAAGACTGGTATGTAACACAGGGTCAAATGCCCCAATCAGGAAATCTGGCAGTTAGCCAATCAGGATCAGGGCGCGAAGTTTATTACTGGGAAATTTACCACCTTATGGGCGATCCTTCGCTAATGGTTTATTTTTCGCAACCCGACGACACCTATGTTTCTTTTCCCGGCTTGTTAATTCCAGGTGCCTCATCATTTACCGTTAACACAGAGCCACATGCTTATGTTGCCATCTCGCGCAACGGCATGTTGTACGGTACTGCGCTTGCCAACCATGATGGCGTTGCAGAAGTAGTTTTTGACATACCATTAACAGTACCGGGCGTTGCTGACATTGTTGTTACAGGCCAAAACCTGAAGCCCTACATCGGCACAATCGATGTAATCACACCTGAAGGCCCATGGGTATTAGTGCAAAACTGCATCGTGAATGATGGCCTGGCTAATGGCAACGGCCTTGCTGAATTCGCTGAAACAATCAGCCTCGATCTGACATTGAAAAATTTCGGGACAGAAATGGCGGAAAATATTACGCTGCATCTTTCCTGCAATGATGAGTATGTTACCATCAGCGAAGAAACAGCATCCTTAGCAAGCATTGATCCTGATGAGGTAGCAGCACTTACCAACATTTTTGAAATTGCCATAGCACCGGATATTCCCAACGAGCATAAAATTGAATTCTTCCTTGAAGCTTCGGATGCATTCAACACATGGCAAAGTTCATTTATGATAACGGGTTATGCTCCTGAATTATCAGTAAAAGGCTTTTCAATCAGTGATCCCGATGGAAACAACAACGGCAAACTGGAACCCGGTGAAAATGCTGAAATTTCGATTATGATCGAAAATTATGGTGGTGCCGATGCTTCGAACGTAATGGGAGAACTGGTTTCCGCTACGGATTATATCACAGTCAACGGGATGCAGTTCAGCGAATTTGGCCATATATCCACAGGCGCCAATGCCACCGCAACATTTGAATTGACAGCAAGTGAGGACACACCAGCCGGCCAGATCGTGCTTTTTTCGCTGAATATTCTTGCCTCAGAGGGAGCGGCTTTTGCTGATGAATTTACGATTGTGGTAGGTCAAATCCCTGTTCTGGTCGTTGATCTTGATTTGAACAAAAGCTCTGCCACGCAAATATTTGAGGATCTAACGAATATGGGTGTTCCCGCCGAATTTGTTGACGTGCTGCCTGATGACCTTTCGCTGTACAGCTCGATTTTTATATGTCTTGGCGTTTATAACGAAAATTACAAACTCACTCCGCCCGAAGGCCAAAAGCTTGCTGACTACCTGACCAGCGGAGGCCGGCTCTACATGGAAGGAGGCGATACATGGTTTTACGATCCGGAAACCGCCGTTCACCCATTTTTCGGGATAGAAGCTACCGGCGATGGGGGAAACGATTTAGGAACCATTACCGGCCTGGCCGGCACTTTTGCTGAAGGTATGACATTTAATTACACCGGCGAAAATAACTGGATTGACCGGCTGGTGAAGACAGAATCAGCCTTCGAAATACTGAAAAACGAATCCCCGGAGTATAGCTGTGGTATCGCCAACGAAAATGACAATTATAAAACCATTGGCGTTTCATTCGAATACAGCGGGCTTGATCAGGAAAGCCGCAATGTCCTGCTGAATGAATACCTCCGGTTCTTTAACATCAGTGGAGCTACTGCACTTTCGACCAGCATTACAGCCGAGCCTGCCATTATTTGCGAAGGCGATTCAACTCAAATCATGACAATGGTTTACGGAGGATCGGGGAATTACACTTTTGCATGGTCGCCCGGAACATTTCTCAACGATTCAAGTATCTACAATCCCGTAGCTTCCCCGGATGCATCAACATTGTTTTCGGTGGTAATTACCGACTTGATTTCCGAAGAACAAATAACGCAAACAATGATGATCGAAGTGCTGCCTGTACCTGCAGCTCCAACCATTATGCAGATAGGCGAAAATCTGGTTTCGAGCATTCAGTTCGGAAACCAGTGGTTTGGCGAGGCAGGACCGATACCGGGAGCTACAGCACAGGTTTTTAAACCCGGCGACGAGGGCAATTATTATTCTAAAATAATCAGCAATAACGGTTGCGATTCTGATTCATCAAATGTCATATATTATCAACCTACATACATCGAAGAGCTCATGAAACAAGGAGCCGTAAAGGTGTACCCCAACCCGACGGATGGTTTGGTAAATATTGATTTTGTGACACAAAACTCCGACTACATCGAAATAAATGTTTTGAACGGATTCGGTCAGTCGGTGCATGCTGAAACATTCCAGAATTTAAACCGAATCGGGATCAATAAAATTTCAATCGATCTTAGTTTACTGGAATCGGGTGTTTACATCTTAAAACTTCAGGAAGCCGAAAGATTGATTTCAAAAAAATTATTAATTACCGATTAACGATTCCGGCAATTCAGGAAGGCATGATCGGAGATATTCATGAAAATAAAAATCAATACATATTTAATTCACACTTGTTTAACTTAATTATTTTCAACATGAGAAAACTCGTATCTGTTTTTGTTTTACTTCTCAGCTTTTCAACGCTTATGGCAAGCGACAGCTATGAAGTAAAATTCACTCAAAAGTCCGACAATGTTTACAGCATTGATTTCAAGATTACAGCTTATGATTTCAGAAGTGTAACGTTGAACGGTAACGACTACACAAGACTAATTTTTGATGGCAGAGTAACAACACAAGACAAAGGCTTTGCCGAGCTGCCATTTGTTAATGCCAACGTTCAGATTGACCCCGTTAAAAACGTAAACATCGAAGTAGTTCCAACTGAATACACGGATTACCAGTTGGATCTCCCGCTTGTTCCATCAAGAGGTGTTATTTACCGTAACCAGGACCCAAAGAGCATCCCTTACGAAATTGCACCCGAATCCATCGTGGATGCATTTTATCCGGGCCACAATGCCACCGTTACCGAGCCTTACATTATTAAAGATGTGAGAGGTGTTACCGTGTATTTCTACCCGTTCAACTACAATGCAGCCACTCAAACCCTGCGGGTAATAAACGAAGCCGAAGTTATTTTAACCCAGGTGGACACCGAACCCGTTAACCCGCTGTATCAAACTTCAGGAAAGTTCTTCCCCGATATGGAACAACTCTACCGGTCGGTTTTTATGAACTATCAAAACAACATGGAGAATTTAACGGTTGCTGA
>JAGYLT010000022.1 GCA_018400545.1 Bacteroidales bacterium | reverse complement strand
TGGCTCGCTGAAAATCTCAACAACTCCTCCTACAGCAATATCCGCAAAGCGCTCTATCAGTATCACCGCAAGGGCCTTGACCTGATGTACGACAATGTGGAAAAAGGCCGCCAGGGCGTGATGGAGGCACTGGAACTGCTTCAACGGGCGCACCGCGAAAAGCCCAGATTATTTGTGATGCAACTTATCATGGAGGCCAAACGCGATGAATTTATCAACATCTTTTCGGATGCTGCCCCGATGGATAAAACCAAGGCAGTGAACATTCTTAAGGAAATTGACCCCTCACACGCCAACGATTATCAAAAAATTATCAGCCAGAATTAAGGATTGTTAATTTCTGCCCGCCTGTTCCTGTTTAGTTTTCTATATTTTTGCTCCTGCAAAATCAAACTAAACAGATTTGTTAAAGCATTTAACCATAAAGAATTACGCGCTGATCGAAAACCTCGAATCGGAATTCTACGAAGGCTTTTCGGTGATGACCGGTGAAACCGGTGCTGGTAAGTCGATCATCCTGGGGGCACTGGCGCTTATTCTTGGTCAGCGTGCTGATTTGCAGGCATTAAAAAATAAAACCGAAAAATGTGTGGTTGAAGGAATCTTCCTGACACCCGGAATGGATCAGCAGGCATTTTTCACCCGGCACGAACTGGATTACGATCCGGATACCACCATCTTAAGACGGGAGATTTTGCCATCCGGAAAATCCAGGGCTTTCATCAATGATACGCCGGTTAGCCTTGCCCAGTTGAAGGAACTTGCTGCCGGATATGTTGACCTGCACTCACAAAACAGTGCCACTTTATTGCAGTCACCTGCATTTCAGTTGAGCGTGATTGACGGTTTTTGCAATAATGGAAACTTGCTGTCAGATTATAAAAAGTTATTTGCCCGGTATAAAAAGCACTTGTCCACGCTTGAAAAACTAAAAGAACAGGAAAAGCAGGCTTCCGCCGAACAGGATTTCTTTACATTTCAGTTTGAAGAATTGGAGAAAGCGGATCTACGTTCCGGTGAAATGGATGATCTGGAAGAGGAATTGGAAGTGTTGAATCATGCTGAAGAGATTAAGTCGAGGTTGGGCAATGCCATGCAATTGATCGATGGAGAGCACAGCATAAATGAAATGTTTACCGGTTTGATCGCTGAAATTAAACCACTCAAAGATTTTTCAGGTGAGCTTACTGATATTTTCCAACGCCTGGAAAGTAACTATCTGGAATTGTCGGATATTTCCAGTGAAGTTTCCAGGATTGACGATCGTGTTGATATCAATCCGGAGCGTGCAGATGAACTGAGCGACCGGTTAAATACAATCCACCATCTGGAGCAAAAGCACCGGGTTTCGGGAATTGATGCCCTGATTGAAGTCATGGAAAATTACCGGGAAAAAATCAGTCAGTTTGAATCGATTGGAGATGAAATTGCCAAAGCTGAAAAAACTGCCGCAGGCCTGAAATCAGAGCTTCTGCAGATTGCTGAACAGATTTCCACAAACAGGCATCAGTCAAAAAGTGATCTGGAGAAAAAAATCACCAGTGTGGTTGCCTGGCTTGGCATGCCAGATGCCCGGGTGAAACTGAGTTTGGAAAAAGGAAATGAACTCACCGAAAACGGGCTGGAAAAAGTCAGATTCATGTTCAACGCCAACAAAGGCGGGGATTTGCAGGAGATGTCGAAAGTGGCCAGCGGCGGCGAATTATCGCGGCTGATGCTGGCGATAAAGTCACAAATCGCCACCGGCAACCTGATCTCCACCATTATTTTTGATGAAATCGACAGTGGAGTATCGGGGGAAGTGGCCGGAAAGATGGCCGGGATTATGCAGAAACTGGGTGAGGAGATACAGGTTATTTCGATCACACATTTACCACAGATCGCTGCCAGGGGAAATCATCATTACCTTGTGTTGAAAGAGTCGGATGATCAGACTACCCAAACTTCAATTCGGAAACTGAAACAGGAAGAACGGATTACGGAAATTGCCAAGATGCTTTCCGATTCGCGCATCAGCACATCAGCCATACAAACCGCCGAAGAGTTGATGAAGAACTAACAGCGTTGATTCCCACCAAAAAATGCGCAATCATCATTTTGAATAATAATTGTACTTTCGCGCTTATTTATAATGAAACCAAATTAAGTAAAAATGGCTTATAATTTACTGAAAGGGAAAAAGGGTATCATCTTCGGGGCATTGAACGACCTTTCGATAGCCTGGAAAGTTGCCGAACGGGCACATGAAGAAGGCGCTGAATTCGTGCTGACAAATACCCCGGTTGCCTTGCGCTTTGGTGCGCTGGATGAGTTGGCTGAGCGCACAGGTTCCAAAGTGATTGCCGCTGACGCCACCAGTGAAAAAGACCTGGAAAATCTGCTCAAAGAGACCATGGATCATTTTGGCGGTAAAATCGATTTTATTCTGCACTCCATCGGGATGTCGATGAACGTTAGGAAAGGCAGGCCATACAACGACCTGAATTATAATTACCTGATGAAAACACTGGACATTTCTTCCGTTTCTTTTCATAAAGTGCTTCAAATAGCTTATAATCTGGATGCGATTAATGAGTGGGGCTCAGTGCTGGCGCTGTCCTATGTGGCTGCTCAACGGACACTTTACCGCTATAACGACATGGCCGATGCCAAAGCGTTGCTCGAATCGATAGCAAGAAGCTTTGGCTACATCTATGGGCGTGAACGCAAAATCAGGGTGAATACAATTTCACAATCTCCTACCCGCACAACGGCAGGTAGCGGAGTAAAGGGTATCGATGGGTTGATGGACTTTACCGAGCGGATGTCCCCCCTGGGAAATGCCTCTGCCAATGAGTGCGCCGATTATTGCATTACGCTGTTTTCTGATCTGACCAAAAAAGTAACCATGCAAAATCTCTTCCATGACGGCGGATTTTCAAGCATGGGTATGAGCTACCGCGCCATGCAGATGTATAACCGCAGCCTGGAATGCAAAGATTGTCCCGACCTCGAAGATACTAATCCGGATCGAATCATAGAAGACTAACTCAAAAAGAAAGACATTAAAACAAAAGCATTCCGGAAGGAAGGGTTGCTTTTTTATTCCTTCACAAAAAGCGTGTAAACAATCGGTAAAATGCCAAAAGTGGGCAGGATGAAAATAGCAATAAACCAGACCGCTTTTTGGTTTCGGCCGGCTTTCCAGAGTCCCATGGCTTTCCAAGCCAATTCCCAGAGGATAAAAAACATGATGAGCCAAAGGTTATTCAGGTCACCGGCGGCAATTAGAGGCGGGTAGGGGATGAAATATACATCGGTGATTTCCTGCTTTTTGTTAAATACGATTTTTACCGTGTAATCCGACTTTTCAAACTGACAAGTAAGGTAAACAATTTCGTAATCCCTGAAATAATCGTATTTGGTGCTCACCAGGTTTTGATATGCTCCATGTTGTTCAACCTGATGATTCCATGAATTGGATAGCTTTCTGGAAAATCCCTCGTTGGCATAAAGCGGAGCCATAAATTTTTTGTTGGCTTCAAAATCGCCTTTTTGCATATTGTCAAGGAATTGCAGTGAAGTATTCATCGCATATCCTGTTTCCCTGGCAAGGATTTGAAATGGGATCAGTAAAACTATCAGTCCAATGAGTGCTTGTTTCGTCATGTTCATGCTTCGATTTCTTCCATCAATTTCTGCATAGAACACCAAAGTCGCTCGGATGTTTTTTGCCAGCTAAACATTTTTCGGCGCTCGCGGCCTTTATTGATAAGCGAGGCTCGCAATGCCTCGTCATTTGCCATTTTTTGATAAGCATTGGCGATGGAACCAACAGAAAAAGGATCGACAAGCAGGGCGGCATCTCCCGCAACTTCAGGCATGGAGGTAACATTGGAAGTAATAACCGGAACATCGCAACTGTAGGATTCAACGATTGGGATCCCAAACCCTTCGAAATAGCTCACATACGAAGTGGCCAGTGCCGAGGCAATCACCATATGCAAATCGTTAGCATTGAGGCGGCCGGCAAAAATCACCTCATCCTTGTGCTTCATCTCATTGTAGGCGGATTCGATTTCACTGGTCCACCACTTCTTTTCACCTACAATCATCAGTTTTATATCTTGATTGTCTGAACTTTTGTACTGGTCAAAAGCCTGAAGCATGCGGGCAATATTTTTCCTGGGGTGCAGCGATCCCACAAACAGGAAATAGGGTGCCCCACCGGAAAACTTATTTCTGGTTTTGGTTTTGGTAGCATCATCAACGGGCGTAAAATTCTCGTTGGCCCCGTTATAAACCACATCAATCTTGTTTTTATCAACACCATAAAGTTTTACAATGTCGCTTTTAGAATATTCTGACACCGTTGCAATCCTATGCGCTTTGTGTGCATACTCGGGGAAATAGTGGCGGTAAAATTTCCTTTCGATCCATGGGAGATCTTTGGGGTAATGTTCAAAATTCAGATCGTGAAAAACGTTCATTGACGGAACACTTGTTTTCAACGAAAGGTATCCATCAGGAGAAAAAAACATGTCAGCCCCTATCTTTTTCAGGGTGCGCGGTATGGCATGTTCAAACCACAGGTAGTACAAAACAGGGTGCCTGGCCTGTGGATGGATCACCAGGGGGTGAACGTTTTCAGCAAATACAAAATCATTGCTGTACTTGCGGTCAAAAAGAAAATAGAATTCGTGTTCAGGGTGTTGGGTGGTTATCCGTTTTAAATTTTCGTAGGTAAACCAGCCTATGCCTTCCAGTCTGCCTTTTAATAAAAGCCTTGTGTTTACTGCTATTTTCAACGTGTTCTGTTTTGGTGCAAAGTTAGGCCATTTTTGGCAACTCCCTGACTGGCATGCCGATTTTTCGTTCTTTCGCAGTAAATATAAATGGTTTGAATATGGCATCATACTCAGGTTTTTGCTTTCGGTTTTAATTATTTCCGGGCTTTTGCTGATTCTTCCGGGTATAAAAACCACCCGATCTTATTGCGCCATTATTACTGCCGTGCCCATCACCATCATCAACATGTTGATCATGCCGCTCTTCGAAATTTATGCTGTTCCATTAACAGCGCTTGTTTTTGGGCTGATCATTGTGGTGCTGGATTCGCTGTTACTTTGGTTTTTTGGCCTCATTCTTAAGCGGATCAGCGTGGATGGATTCGGCTGGGCATTTGTTTTTGCGGTGGTTCTGAGTCTAATAATTTATATGTTTGAACTTGTGTTCGAACCCGGATATTTCAATATCATGGAGGTGTAGTTTAACTGATTTTTTTTAGAAGAATCAAGTGGGCACAAGTTTATTTTTCGCCAACCACCACTACCTGATCGGCCAGCCAACTCATCCATTGGGTTTTAAGGAATTTCCGCTCCATATTCCTGAAGCGCTCAAGTGTTCGTTTTCCCGGTTTAAACCGGGTTTGATAAGGCGGGGTAATTGCCAGCAACGGATAAAATTTTAGATGTTGAAAATCCTGTTCATAAATTTTTCGCAGTTGGCCGGGATTTCGCAGGTACATGAGGTAATCTTCATTTTTTATGTTGACGCGTATTTTTTGCCTGATCCTGAAAAATGGATTCATCAGGCGCATGGTCCGGTAGATCATTTCAGGCAGACAAACAGGATTCAGATGGGCAACAATTATTTTTCCATTATCCTTTAAAAAGCTTTTAAGTAATTTATTGATACGGCTTAGCTCCTTGTCGTCAACATAAGAAAACCCACCGGTAACCGAAAAAATAAGGTCGAATGAATTTTCAGGAAACGAATTTTCTACAAGTTCTTCGAGCAACCCGAAATTTAATTCAAGTTGTCCTGTTGAAATATATTCCTGGTAATTTTCTGCGGCCTTGTTCAGCATACCTTTTGATCCGTCACAGCCTGTGATGTGCCATCCGCACTCTATAAAAAACGGAAAATCATTTCCGGTACCACAATTCACATCCAGCACCCGAAAGCTCTCTCTTGAAGACGAAATTTCTTCAAATACAATTTGGTGCATCATTTCCTTGGTCAGGTAATACACCGTATCTTTTACGAGGAGTTTTTCGTAATCCAGTGCATAGCGGTCCCAGCCTTGGCTATACTCAAAATCAGGGATGTGGGCAAAGGGTTTGAACATCCGAAAGCAGGATTGTGGTTAAGGTTTCTTTTTAAATTTCAGCTCGGTGAAATCAAAATCCGGATTGGGTACATCGATTTTCATTTCCTCAACTTCTCCATTGGCATCCAGGATAAAGGTACAGGTGCCGCCCGGAAGCGATGGAAATTCGGTGAAGGTGATTTCAAAAGTATCGAAATGCCAGTGACTGAGATTTCCGTGAAACAGTGGTGAAGGTGCGAGTTGAACATGTAGTTTTCCCTCAAACAGTTCAACTGTGGCATCGCCATACAATTCACCGCTGTATGTGCCTGTGTAAGCTTCAAGTTTTAAAGATGGCCTGGTATCGGGCTTGCGGTTTTCAATCTTTTTATCTTCTTGTTTTTGTTGCTGTTCCTCCCGTTTTTGTGTAAGATCAAGCATAAACGTGCTCCAGTCTTTTTCACCGCCATTCAGAAAAACATCCAGCGTTTTGTAAACCAGCGGATAATAGAGTCCTGAGTTTTTGTTGGTGAGGATGACAAATCCCAGTTTTTCATCCGGAACCATGCAGGTGTAGGAAATCATGCCATCATAACCGCCACTGTGCCCTACAATTTTATGTCCCAGGTAATTCGACAATGACCAGCCCAGGCCGTAAGACCTGAAAAACATCGATGGCCAGTGTTCTTCAGAGAAACCTGAAATACCGAGCACGGTTTCCTGGCTCCACATTTCACGGCTGCGCTGCGGGCTAAAAATGGTGTCGCCTTTGTAGATGCCACCGTTTAGTTGCATGATGAGCCACTGAGAAACATCCTCCACCGAAGAAATGATCGCACCTGCAGGAGCAATGTTGTCCCAGTTCAGGTAGTCGATGGTTATAATTTCATCCTTGAAAGTGGTATGTGGTGTGGCAACGTTTTCAAAATCAGGTAGTGCCAAGGTGGTTGATACCGATCGTTCCATACCCAGCGGTTCGAAAAACTTTTCAGCGATGAATTCATCCCAGCTTTTGCCGGTTACGGCAGGTATGATTTCACCTGCAGTTAGATACATGATGTTGGAGTAACCAAAATTTTCACGGAAGTCATAAACAGGTTCAAGGTAACGTGCTCTTCTGATGATTTCTTCCCGGCTGTAATCGGATCCGTACCATAACAGATCGCCGCTGAATGTGGCCAGTCCGCTGCGGTGGGTCAGCAAATCCCGTATGGTCATATTTTCGGTAACGTAAGGATCATACAATTTAAAGTAGGGTAGATAATCTACCACTTTGTCATCCCATGCAATTTTTCCTTCATCTACCAGTATCGCTAGTGCCGCTGATGTAAATGTCAGTGTTGAGGCAATCGGGAACATGGTTTGGGCGTTTACCGGCGTTTTGCTCTGATGCTCTAACGCCAAATCCTTCGGCGAAATGGGATCCTGCCTGGTCTTTAACGATGGCTATGGCTAAACTGGGTACATCCCAATCGGCACGTGCTTTTCGTAATAATCAAGTTCCTTTGAGTTTTCGTTTTTTCCACGGGTTCTTTCGGCGAAAATTGCTGTGGTTGGTGCCAAAAGCAGCACAATGCAAAACAGTAATATTATAGTGGTAGTCCGTTTCATGCGTATTGGTTGTTTATTAATTCAATGATTTTTCAACATGATTTAGCAGTGAAGTCATCATTTCACTGGCTTTTCCGGGCAGATAAATGTCGGTGATGTAATGGGTGTAATTTGATTTTTCCGGATTGATTTCGATGACTTTTGCTCCGGACTGCTTGGCAAGGATTGGAATCTGGTTGGCCGGCATCACCTCGCCGGTTGAACCGATGATAATCAATACATCCGCAGCTTCAGCGGCTTCCATGGAAGCTTTGTAGGCATCCATTGGAATGGTTTCGCCAAAGAAAATGAAATCGGGCTTAAGGAGGCCCTGGCATGCATCGCATTCGGGGGGGAGGATTTCGAGGTTTACCTCGGGAACTGTGAAATGTTTCTGGCAACTGGTGCAAATCATTTTTTGAGAGTTGCCGTGGAATTCATGCACGATGGTGCTCCCGGCCGCCTGGTGCAGGTTGTCGATGTTTTGGGTGATAACACATTTGAGTAATCCCATTTCTTCAAGCTTGGCAAGGCCGCTGTGGGCTGGATTGGGAATGGCGCTCCCGAAAAAATCATAAAAGATTTCTTTGATGACCACCCATGAATCTTTGGGTTTCGTGTAAAAAACATTCAAATCCAGAATGCTCGGGTCATATTTGCTCCAAAGTCCGTTTTCGCCGCGAAAAGGTGGTATGTTACTTTCTACAGAAATACCTGCTCCCGTGAAGGCTATCAGGTGGTTGGCGTTGCTGATCCATCCGGCTGCTGTTTCAAGGTCCTGCTTAAGGTTTTTCATTTGTTCGTTTTTTTTATTAACGACTGATTCAGACAAAAATATCCAAATCATGAAAACAACTCGTGTTTTTCAGATATTTTTGCAGATGGCCATTGGGCACAGACAGGTAAATTTTCAATTGTTGAATAATTTTTCCAAATGAATTTGAAAACAAAATCGGCATTGCTGCAATATTTATCCACGTTTGTGAGTGAGCACAAACGGACGAAGTTTGAGGAGATCATCAGGAACCGCACAAAGTATATCACTGTTGCACTCGAAGATATCTACCAGCCACACAATGCCAGTGCTGTGTTGCGAAGCTGCGACTGTTTCGGAATCCAGGATGTACACATTATCGAAAATCAAAATACCTATGAGGTAAACCCCGATGTGGCACTGGGTTCATCCAAATGGCTTAGTTTGATCAAATATAATGAGAAGAAAAATAATACCCCGGCGGCCATTAAAAACCTGAAATCGGAGGGTTACCGCATAGTGGCCACAACACCGCACAAGGACGATGTAAATCTACAGGAACTGGATTTGGAAAAAGGCCCGGTGGCACTGGTGTTTGGCACCGAAATGCGCGGCCTTACCGATGATGGGCTCGCACTTGCAGATGAGTATATGAAAATCCCGATGTACGGTTTCACCGAAAGCTTTAATATCTCGGTTTCAGTGGCTTTGTGTCTGTTTTACCTGACTGAAAAACTCAGAAACTCCGAAATCCCTTGGCAACTTTCAGAATCGGAACAAATTGAAGTAAAGCTGAACTGGGCCAGGCAGGTGGTTAAAAAGAGCGAATTGCTGGAAAAGAAGTTTTTGAGCAACCCGGAGATAAGTTAACCTTAAATCTGACAAATCACTTTTTCCGGAATGCTCTGCCCGAAAGGCATATCTTTGCCCATAAATTCAGGAAATAATGACACTATTAAAAAATAAAATCCTTGAACTCAGTAAAATCTACCACCAGGAAGTAATTTCCTGGCGCAGGTATATCCACGCCCATCCCGAACTTTCGATGCAGGAATTTGAAACCTCAAATTATGTGGCTGCCCGTTTAACGGAGATTGGAATTCCCTTTGAACAGGGTATTGCCAAAACCGGAATTGTGGGGATAATAAGCGGTAAAAACCCGGAAAAGAAAACTGTTGCATTGCGTGCCGATATGGATGCGCTCCCGATCAATGAAGCCAACGATGTGCCCTACAAATCCAAAAATGAAGGGGTAATGCATGCCTGCGGTCATGATGTGCATACATCATCATTGCTGGGAACGGCTAAAATTTTACAGGAAATCAAAGATCAGTTTGAGGGTACGGTTAAACTGTTTTTTCAGCCTTCCGAAGAAAACTATCCCGGGGGCGCCATTCAAATGATCAAGGAAGGCGTCATGGAAAACCCCAGGCCTGATCATGCTTTCGGGCAGCACGTTTATCCTGAGCTGGAGGCTGGAAAAGTGGGGTTAAAATCCCGCGAATACATGGCTTCCACCGATGAAATTTATTTTACAGTAAAAGGAAAAGGCGGCCATGCAGCGCAGCCTTTCCGCAATATCGATCCGGTTTTAATTGCTTCTCACATCATTGTGGCACTTCAGCAAATCGTGAGCAGGCATAGCTCCCCGGATGTGCCAACAGTACTTTCTTTTGGCAGAATAATTGGCGAGGGGCAAACCAATATCATTCCTGATGAAGTGAAAATATCCGGTACGATCCGCACTTTTGATGAGGAATGGCGGAAAGCGGCTCATCAAAAAATTAAAAAAATGGCCCAATCAATCGCCGAAGGCATGGGCGGTAGCTGCGATGTTTTTATAGATTCGGGCTACCCGTTTGTTTATAACGATCCTGAAATCACTGAAAAATCAAAAAATTGGGCCATCGAATTGCTGGGTGAAGAAAATGTTGTTGATCTTCCAGTTCGGATGACTGCTGAGGATTTTGCTTATTTTGCCAACGAAGTGCCGTCGTGCTTTTACCGGCTTGGTGTGGCAAACGAAAGCCGGGGTATAAATTCCAGCCTGCATTCTTCAACTTTTGATGTGGATGAAAAAAGCCTGGAAACCGGTATGGCGCTCATGGCATATATCGCCGTTAAGGCTTTAGGGAACTAAATGGCGCCCGAAAATAATACGCCAATCAATTGGAGCAAACTTTGTACTTTTGCATACAAATCAGATACTTCATCCTATGCGTAATAAGATCGTTATTTTATTGTTTTTGCTTTTTGCCGGATTTTCTGCCCCGCTGATATCGCAGGATCAGATTCCTGAAGATTTTTGCATTTCCGGGGATGAGCTTAAATTATATAACCTCATTAATAAGTATCGCCAGCAAAATGGATTGGATGAAGTGGCACTTTCGAAAAACCTGTGTTACGTGGCAAAGCTCCACGTGAGCGATCTCAATTACAACAAGCCTGATACTGCAAATTGTAACCTCCATTCCTGGTCCGATCAGGGCCACTGGGCCGAATGTTGCTATGGTCGCGAAAAGTTCAATAATACCTGTATGACCTCAAAACCCCGTGAATTGACCAGCTATCCCGCTCCTGGTTACGAAATTGCATTTTGGGAAAGTGTGGATGCAATTCCCGAAATCGTACTTGGTCTGTGGAAATCTGCTTCCGCTTCGAATGATCTGATCCTCAACCGTGATATCTGGAAAGATAAAAGCTGGAAAGCCTTTGGCGTAGGCATGCTCAACGGTTATGCCGTGGTTTGGTTCGGGGCCGAACCTGATGTTGATGAAGGCGTAAAAGTTTGCAGCACCGGGAAAATGGCCGGACGGCTTATCGACAAAGTTAAAGCATCTGTCGATCAGACCAAATCCCAGGGCGTACGGTATTACCTGATTATTTCAAGCTTCAAGGATAAAGCATCTGCAGATTCCGAAGTAAAAAGATACAAATCACGCGGGTTCAGAAGTCCGTCGGTTGTTTCTTCCGGAGAAAATTTCAGGGTATCACTTGGCAATTACGCCACACAGCAAGAAGCCATCAATGCCAAGAAAAGCCTGAGTGAGAAATATCAGAAAGCCTGGATATTGAAGCAATAAGTGTGATGTATTTGCAAGGCTTTGGGTTTTGAGTTGTATTTGTTATTGCCACAAACCGGTTTTGAGCTTTCTATAACAGAGCCCCTTAGCCTGCATTATTCACAAAAATCTTGATCCATTGCCACGTCCTTCAGTTCGTGGGTTTTGTGATCTTTATAAACTACAATAAAAATCCTGAAAAAATTTTAAACTGATAAAATGAATTTTTTCAGGATTTTTAAGCGGTTGTGATTCAGTTTTTTAACATAGTATCTGAAGGACGTGGCAATGGATCACGATTTTTGTGAATAATGCAGGTTAGCTCCTTTAGAAGGGGACAACTCTTTTTTTGAACAAACACATACTACCATGCAAACTAAACTTTACCATTTTTTTTTACTGGCACTTGCTGTACTTTTATGCCACCCCGGCAGCACTCAGGTCGTCATCAACGAATATTCCTGCTCTAATCTGAGCGGATTCGGCGATAATTACGGAAAATTTGAAGACTGGGTTGAACTTTACAACAGCAGCGGCGAAACTGCTGATATAAGCGGATTCGGATTGAGCGATAACATAGAGAACCCGTTCCGTTGGACTTTCCCTGAAGGTACGACCATTGATGCATATGATTTTATTCGGGTGTGGACCTCCGGACGAAACGAAACTTCATCCGGGAGTCATATGCATACGAACTTCAGGCTGACTCAAACAAAAGATGAACAGGAATATGTTGTTTTGAGCGATTTATCAGGTGGCACCACGGATATCATTCCACTGGAAATCACCCAAAAGGAACATTCCAGGGGTCGGGCCACCGATGGAGCCGACGAATGGGGTGTGTTCATCAATCCCACCTGTGGCTGGTCTAACGATGGCGCCACAGCTTACCAAAGATATGCAACAAAACCCATTGCCAGCATTCCTGCAGGGTTTTACGATGACGGTATGCTTGTCTCACTGACCACAGAAGAGCTCAATGCACAAATTCATTTTACCACGGACGGAAGCAAACCAACCTCAGCTTCGCAGGTTTATTCCACACCAATTTCTGTAAGTTCAACCACCATTGTAAAAGCCATCACTGTGAGCGCTAACAGCAACATTCTGCCTGGCTTTATCGAATTCAATACGTATTTCATCGATGAATCCCATACCCTTGCAGTGATGTCGGTTTCGGCGGAAGAACTGGATGACCTTTTAAACGGAAATCAGTGGCTCAGGCCTTTCGGTACCTTTGAGTATTTCAATGCCGAAGGTGTGCGGACCACCTTTGGGTATGGCGAATTCAATAAGCATGGCCAGGACTCCTGGGTGCATGACCAGCGTAGTATCGACTATATTACCCGCGATGAATGCGGCTATAATTATGCCATTCGCGAACAGATGATCCCCATCACCGACAGGGACGAATTTCAGCGGGTTATCATGCGTGCCGCTGGCGATGATAATTATCCCGGCATCGATACGAGCGCACACCTGAGAGATTATTATGTACAGAATATATCCGAGAAAGGGGGCTTGCACTTAGATGTGCGAAAAGGCCAGAAAGGAATTATGTATGTAAACGGAGATTATTGGGGAATCTACGGTTATCGCGAAAAAGTTGATGATCATGATTTTACGGACTATTACTACGATCAGGATAAATACAATATTTTCTTCCTGAAACTCTGGGGTAGCAGCTGGGCCGAATATGGCGGGCAGGCTGCATTTGACGACTGGAACGAACTCCATGATTTTATTAAATCCCAGGATATGGCCGATCCCGAAAACTGGGGGTATGTAAAATCGAGGTATGATTATAAAAGCCTGGTGGATTATGTGCATATCAATTCCTATGTGGTTTGTTCCGACTGGATCAACTGGAATGTGGGCTGGTGGCGTGGCCTCAATCCCACTGGAGGCCACCGGAAATGGGGCTATATCCTATGGGATGAAGACGCTACATTTGCCCATTACATCAACTACACCGGCGTACCCGGAATCAGCCCCTACACCACTCCCTGCTTCCCCGAAGGATTAACATCAGACCCGGAGGAGCATATTGTGGCGCTGAATGAACTGCGCGAAAATCCTGAATTTGAGCAATACTATGTTTCCAGATATATCGATTTGTACAACACCGTTTTCCGGCCCGATCGCATGATATCCTACCTCGATTCCATCGAAGCGGAAATGGATCCGGAGATACCAAAACACGTGGAACGATGGGGCGGCTCCTATCAGGAATGGAGGCAAAATGTGACCAAAATCAAGAACTTCATCCAAAACAGACATGAATACCTCGCTGAAAATGGATTTGGTGATTGCTGGGATCTGGAAGGCCCATGGAATTTGGAGGTAACGGTTGAGCCTGAGCAAACAGGCGGTGTAAAGTTCAATTCGCTTGAGCTCTCGCAATTCCCGTTTACTGGCTCCTATTTTGGTAATATCGACATCAAACTGGAAGCCCGGGAGCTGAATTCAAACTATGAGTTCGACTACTGGGAGCTTAACAACCACGCCGTTTTTCCCAATGACAGCGTAAAATTTGTTACCCTGCAATTGACTTCCGGCGACCAGTTGGTAGCGCATTTTAAGGAACGACTGTATGTGGATTCACTGGTTATTAATGAGATCAACTACAATGCTTCCGATGATTTCGATACCGAGGACTGGGTTGAATTTTATAACCCGCATTTGTATGATCTGGACATTACCAGCTGGTATTTTAAAGATAACGACGACGAGCATGTGTTTACCTTCCCCGAAAACACCACTGTGGAATCAGATGGTTACCTCGTGCTTTGCCGCAACATGGAAGCCTTTACCGATCATTTTCCGGATGTGGAAAACGTGTATGGCGATATGGATTTTGGCATGAGTGGAAATGGTGAGCTGATCCGGTTGTTTAATGATGAAGGCATTTTGATCGATACTGTGCATTATGGTGTGGATCTGCCCTGGCCACCCGAACCGGATGGAAACGGCCCGACCCTTGAACTCATTCTCCCACACTACGACAACGCCCTTGCGGGTAGTTGGATGGCTTCACCCGAACATGGCACACCGGGCATGATGAACAGCTACTGGGTGGGACTTCCGGAAAACGATGATAGGAGAAGCGTTGCAAGAATGTCCATTGCACCCAATCCAACGGCTTCAAATGCATTGGTGACCATCAGTGGAAAAGATGTATCGTACGGAACCCTGATCATCTATAACAGTTTTGGAAATGTGGTAAGGAAAATTGAGGATATCCCATCCAAGCAGTTTGTAATCAGAAAGCAAAACCTTGAACCCGGACTTTACCTGATTCAGTTCTCGGATGCAGGTTCCGATATAATCCTTACACAAAAACTGATCATTAAATAGCCCGCAAGAAACTACATGAATTTAAAAATTTGTTAATGTGCAAATTTGATAATTAAAGCCGCTTTGCGGAATTTACTAATCACATTTTCAAAACCTGGTTAGTATTCCAGCATAAGCGCCTGGCTACCCGGCCTGCCATTTCCGGCAGCAACCATCATCGAATTACGCTTATAAAACGAATTTTCAATTCGTTCAATTCGTTAAATTAGATGATGAAAAACCATCAGATGAAAAGGAATCTGCAACCCGGCCTGTCATTTCCGGCCAGCAATCATCATCGAATTACGCTAATGAAACGAATTTTCAATTCGTTCAATTCGTTAAATTAGATGACTAAAAACA
>JAGYLT010000219.1 GCA_018400545.1 Bacteroidales bacterium | reverse complement strand
GTTCAAGATCACTTTCTTTATCCTTAACAACATAACTTCTCCTGCAGGTTTGCAGGCATGCCCCGCGGTTAGCCGAATAGTTGAGATTATCGAGACTCAGGTAGCATTTCCCTGAAACGGCCATGCAAAGCGCGCCATGAGCAAATATCTCAATCTGCACCAAATTCCCGGAAGGGCCTTTGATCTGTTCTTCCTCAATTTGCCGGGTGATTTGTTTCACCTGATCCAGTGAGAGTTCACGGGCTGTAACCATCACATCGGCAAAGTTGGCCCAGAACTTCACTGCTTCAATATTGGTGATATTGGTTTGGGTGGACATGTGCACCTCCACACCCTGCGATCTGGCATACTGGATCACCGAAAGATCGGAGGCAATAATAGCAGAGATATGATTGGCTTTGGCTGCATCCACAATGGTTTTCATTTCATCCAGTTCTTTGTCGAAGATGATGGTGTTGAGGGTAATGTAGGAGCGGATATTGTTTTCCCGGCAAATTCCGGAAATTTTTGCCAGGTCTAGGATGGTGAAATTTTTTGAGGAGCGTGACCGCATGTTGAGTTTGCCAATCCCGAAATACACAGCATTGGCCCCGCCCTGTATAGCTCCCATCAGTGATTCGTAAGACCCTACCGGGGCCATTATTTCGATATCTTTTGCTGTCATGTTTCTTTTATCTGGCTGCAAAAGTAGTGGTATTTGCAAAATCAATAATCACAGAAATATCAGATATCCGATCTGTGATCTGTGATATATCGATTGTACAATCCAGGAACCAGCATGTTTCAAGCAGGAAGAAAAAAATATCATACATCTGACATCGGACTTCTGATATCAACAAAAAGGGCCGCCATTCGGCAGCCCTTTTGATTTTATTGGATGGTTACCCGTTTTATGGTAACCCGATCGCTTTCATGTTGCACGGTTACAAAATACAAGCCTTTGTTCAAACCAGAAACATTCACGGTAGTAGAAATATTTCCTGTTTGCTCCCGGTAAACCACCTGCCCAACACTGTTGGTGATGGTTATCTCACGGATACTTTCGTTGGAAACAATGTTCAGCATATCGGTCGCCGGATTTGGATAGAGGTTTATTTCATAATTCTGACCGGATAGCTCTCCAATTGAAGTTGAAGTTTTCATGATATCCTTAACCATCGAAACACTGTTGGCATTATAAGTGCCATCAAACGACGGGAAGGTTTCATCAAAGATAAATTCAACTTCAGATTCGAGGCCGGTAGTTGGATCATAAATCCTGAATTGGATGTCATTACCACTATCAAAGCCTTTGCTGTTTTTGGTTGCCATATCGGCACCCATTGCAACCAGTTTGAAGATTGCATCAGAATTACCAAATTCAGCCATGCCGTAGCATTCGCCCGTTTTACTGAATGCTCCCAGAATTTCGCCGGGCTGCAACCTGTTGAGTGCGTTTTCATCAAACATAAAGATATGAGGCAGCGCGGTATTTTGCACATCTTTCCATGGTGAATTATTGATCCGGGTATCCTTGGTTGGAACCTGATCCGGATAAAGGTGTGGTGCATCCGGCACAAAATCAGGATACTCGATGGTGTAGGTTCCGGCGCCAATCCTGTTCACCATCAGATATGCATAGCCCGGATAAATGAAATCGAAGTCTGAGGCAACGGGCGTCCAAAGTTCGTTGGTAGCCCAATGGAAGATTAACAAAATATCCTCCACATGACCTTCGAAGAGTGAATCAACTTCAACAGGTACATTGGTGAGTGTTGGCAAATAGGTGAATGAACCGTTTACTTCAAAGGTTTGATCCACCAGTGAATCACCATATATCGGCAAACAGGCCGGCGTATTCTTCATTTTCAGCTTATAACCGATAGGACTCCAGTCTCCAAGTGTACTTTGTGGAGGAACCGGTTCCGGCCAGAAATAACTACCCTGCTTGTTAACCATATTCACCAGGTGCTGCGATCCGGGAATGAGCACCAGTGGATCCATAACCTCTGGCACTGTTGGGAGATCCGTCTCAAGGTAAGACGAAATTCCCCACCATCCATTTTTATGAAAGTAAATGAGTTGTTGCGGAATATAAATCGTGATACACTGCGTTACATTGAACTGGCATTCCCCGGCGGCCTGAATGTTGATGCAGACCTCCACATCACCATCCCAGATATCGGAAAGGCCGGGATAATAGTTGGGGCTTTCGGCATTGGGATCGTCAAATGTACCGTCACCATCTGTTTCCCACTGGATCGAAACATAATCACCACTGATAGTGTTGCTTAATTCAACCGGTAACCATTGGCCGTTATCCACATCGTAATCATCACAGAGGAGTTCCCTGTCCGGGCCCAGATCTGCTGAAGGTGCATTGATAATATTTACGTTCAGGCAGTTTATGCTGAAATCATCACAACCTTCAAGCGGGAAAACCGTGAGGCATAACTGGGCTCCGCCATTGGAAATATCTTCGTCGCCAGGTGTGTAGGTGGTATTCACTAATGAAGGATCAGCAAATGTGCCATCGCCATCCGTTGACCAGAGTAAACTTTCAGCATTTTCGGCAGTTGCATCATTTAATATAACATCATCACCTTCACACACTTCCTTATCCAGGCCAGCATCAGCCTCCGGACTTTGTGTAATGGTAACATTGACACAATCCGTGTCGGGAATGAAGCAAGGAGGACCGGGAACTGCCGTAAGGCAAAGCTCAATGGTCCCAAGCTGAATATCATCGTTAGAGAAGAAGTATTTGGTTGATGCCATATTTGGATCATCGAAGAAACCACCTGTGAAAATCGTTGCAGCCCAGGATGCATTGCCATTTTCAACCACACCACTCAGGTCAACAAATCCGGCGGTTTCACAAACGCTGATGTCGCTGCCGGCATCTGCTGAAGCATTTGGCTGAATCGTCAGGGTCATGCAATCCGTGAAGCCGGTATTACATGGATCCTCCGGCAACGCAGTAAGACACAGATCTACCGAACCATCCTGAATATCCTGTGATCCGGGCTCATAAAGCGGATTTAAGCTGGTTGAGGATGGGATAAAATTGCCATCACCACCTGTCCACTGGAGACTACTATAATTACTCGCCGTTGCAGTGCTGAGCGGATGGTTAAAGTTTTCGCAAACTAAAGCATCCTGGCCTGCAAATGCCTCCGGCCCGGTTACCACTTCAAACTGGAAGTTATAGGATGAAAGATCGGTGACCGTAGTTCCCAGATCATCTGTTATGGAAGTGATTATCACATTGTAAACACCCGGATCGAAGAAATCCATAAACAGCGTATCGCCCAGATTCACGATAAGCTCGCAGTCCGGCGCACCTTCAATTTCCCAGCAAATGCTGAACGGGGCCTGGCCTTCGGTGATCTCGCAAAGTGTAAACGCAATGTTTTCGGTAGAGCAGAGGAGCAGTGCATTTCCATTAACCGCTTCCTCACCGTTGAAACAAAACTCCAGCACCGGTTCAACAATCACCGGAACTGTAACGGTTGCCTGGTCGCAATTTGACGGGTTGAGCAATTCACAAATTTCATAAACCAGTTCATAATTACCCGCAGGTGTTCCGGGGGCAACAATCACCTCTCCGGTAGCCGGATCCAGTGAAACACCCGGATTTGTAGCGCTGATCTGTGTTAGTGTGATTTCTGCCGGATCAACGGGATCGCCATTCAACAGGTCGTTTACAAGCACATTATCAAATGAAACCCCGCCAACGATACCATTGATGCCGTTTCCTGAATCATCATTGGCGATGATTTCAGGAGCAATAACTTCGATGGTTACCACCGCCTGGTCGCAGTTTGTTGGGTTGAGCACCTCACAAATTTCGTAAACCAGATTATAAGTGCCAGCAGCAGTTCCCGGAGCAACCGATACTTCACCGGTTACAGGATCGAGTGCAATTCCGGGAGCTTCGGAGCTAATCTGAATAAGTGTAATGTCAGCCGGGTCAATGGCACTTGCATTGAGCAGGTCGTTAACCAAGACATCCGCAACGCCAACCCCACCTTCGTAGCCATTTACAGGGCCACCGGAATCATCGTTGGCAACAATTTCAGGAGCCACAACTTCAACAGTTACAACAGCCTGATCACAATTTGCCGGGTTGATGACCTCACAAATCTCATAAACCAGTTCATAACTTCCGGCTGGTGTTCCCGGAGCAACGTTAACTTCTCCGGTAGCCGGATCAAGTGTGATTCCCGGATTTTCACTGCTGACTTCCGTAAGTGTGATATCTGCCGGATCAACAGGATCTCCATTCAGCAAATCATTGACCAAAACATCAGGAACGGCCACTCCGCCTTCATAACCATTCACCGGGCCACCATTGTCATCATTGGCAATGATTTCCGGTGCTGTAACCGGAACAGTTACCGCTGCCTGATCGCAATTGTCAGGATTTAGCATTTCACAAATCTCATATACCAGTTGGTAATTTCCTGCCGGTGTTCCCGGAGCCACATTTACCTCCCCGGTTAACGGATCAAGGCTTACGCCGGGATGGGTTGAACTGATTTCAGTAAGTGTGATTTCTGTTAGGTCAACCTGAACTCCATTTAATAAATCATTGGTTAAAACATTGTTAACTGAAGTACCACCTTCGAATCCATTGGCAAGATCGCCGGCATCATCGTTGGCAATGATTTCTGCAGCTACAACAGGAACAGTTACCGTTGCAATGTCGCAATTGTCCGGGTTGAGTATTTCACAGATTT
>JAGYLT010000218.1 GCA_018400545.1 Bacteroidales bacterium | reverse complement strand
TTTTATTTTTTTACAAACAAACGGTTCATTGTAAAATATCTTTACATATAGGCCTGTATTAGTTATAAAATAAGAAAGTTGAACGGTCTTTCATTTTTTAGATTCTTCAACCAACTTTCGGAAAAGCCTGTGCTTATCAATATATAGATCATAATGCCTGCAATCCGGTTAATCACAAAAAAAGCCCTCCGCAAGGAGAGCTTCTTTTCAATATCAATATTCCTTTGTTTACTGAATCGTCAGTTTTTGATTGTATTCTGATCCTTCAGCTATTACCTTCACAAAATAAACACCTTTGTCTAACCCTGAAAGATCCAGTGATTTATTAATCATATCACCATATCCGGTTTCAATTTCTCTGTAAACCATGCGTCCGGAAATATCAAATACCTCAATGGAAAATTCACCTGGCGTTTCAAGATTCAATGAAAGCGTAACAACTCCGGTTGTTGGATTGGGATACAAATTCAGGTTTTTGCCGGCGGCAATTTCCTCAACTGCGGTAACATCGGTAATGGTGATGTCATCAAGAGCGAGATCGCTTTTATCTGCGCCACCCGTATAGCCTCTGAATCGCAGGCCAATCACCTTGCCATTAAATTCCGAAAGGTCAACCACAGCATTTATCCATTCATCGCCCTGGTCTCCCACAACGGGTTCCATCACATCGTGATGCACCATCGAACCATCAAAAACATCCACGTGGAGCCTGCCCATATCAGCGCCATAGGCATGATACCAGAAATCCAGCGTTGGGCTCATGCCGCCGGTAAGGTCAATACTCGGGGCCATCAGCACGGCCATCTTGTTAAAGCAAATCACAGATGCTTCGAGATAAAGAAATTTGCCATCATCGGTGCCGGTGGTATGGTCAACTTCGGGGCCTGTATTGAAAGTGTTGGTTCCTCCATGCCAGGTAATCCAGTCGATATCGTCGTTTTCACCGTTGGTCAGGTTCATCCAGCCTTCTCCAAGATCGCAATTGTTAAGTTCGCAGATGGGTGCCGGGATGCAGTTATCAAGATTTTCAAGGGTTTGCGTGTTTCCCGGAGAAAGGATAGAGCCCTCAATCAGTTCAATCGGAATTTCAATCATGTCGTTATCCGGATTTGTATCCGGGTCGTATTCAACCCATGTGGTCAGGTTATAAGAGCCGATTTCCGGGAGCTGTATGGTTTCCACGAAACTGAACATCAGCGTTGAGTCGGGCTGAATGGTTCCGATATAAGCTTCGGTGACCACACTTCCGTCGTCAAGCTGATAGCTGAAATCCGGATTTGTGATGGGTTCAACACCAAAGTTTTTCATCTCAACCGTCACGGTCAGCTCATCAATATCCATATACGACTGGAAAACACCCCAATCCACAGATGGCGCAGAAACCATCATTGCGTCGTTTTCGTTACAATCGAAAGTTCCCGGATTCTTTTGTATCGCTATGGTTCGCTGGCTTTCCGCTCCACCGGGGCCAGTTGCACTCACTGCAAACCACAGGGTTTCTGAAGAATTAATACCATCAACAATCATTGAATTTGCATCCGTTATCCCAACCGGTTCCATATATTTTTCGCCAAGCTGGTAAACGGTATAGCTTTCTGCACCAAAAACTTCAAGCCAACTCAGGTGTACCGCTTCATCACATGCCCAATCAACGGTAAGTCCTGTTGGAACAGGCATAATCGAGAATGGCACTTCATTCATGGATTCATTTCCATTGCGGGAAATCTTTATCATGGCTTCACTGGTCATACCGCTTGGCACGTCCCATTCAAACAGTCTTTCATCGCCATCAATGGTTTCGCTTATGAGATGCCAGGTACTTCCGTTGTCGAGTGAATATTCCAGTGTGAAATCTCCGTCGTTGCTGTATGCATCCCAGCGTATGACCTCTTCCTGTCCGGGTGAAAATTTTTCGCCACCAAAGGGATAGGTAAGCACAACATCTATCGGAATAAATTCATAAACCACATAATACTGCTGAGGCCCCTCGGGGATTGTTGTGCCATCAACTGTGAGTGTATAAGTTCCGGTTTCCGGATTTTCGATGGTAACCTGCTCCATATTGTTGCGGTCGTCATAACCTCTTACAGCCGGCATATCTAAGCTGTCGGCATGCGGATAGTGGTTTAAAACCCAGGGCATCCAGTCAGCATCGGAAGGATCCGTTATGGTAATATCGATGTTATTTACCAGTGCCCAGTTTGTATTTACTGATCCATGGTAGTCGGTCCAGTAAACCATAACCTTCATTTGGGCAGTGTTGGATGGAACTTCAAACGTATGGGCCAGGGTTTGTCCGTTTTCGATATTTGCGGAGTCGTATCTGCCCTCCTCAAGTACCTCAACAGCACGCAAGGCATTTATTCTGCCCCACCCGAATCTAAAATCAGGACCGTGATTGCCCAGATCTTCTGCGGTGTTCAGGGCAATAGCCTTGAGCAGCCCACCGCGCGGATCCATGCCGTCATTCATTTCGCGGTAAGCGTGGAAAAGCTGTGCCATCACACCAGCCACACCCGGACACGACATGGAGGTTCCCGTTTTATTTCCGTATCCATTATCGGGCAGCGTTGAGTAAACACTTGTTCCTTTTGCAGCGATGTCAGGTTTTATCCGGCCATCGTGAGCAGGACCGCGGCTGCTGGAACCAGAAAGGTTATCCTGATAATCCAGGTTGGCAACAGTCATTACATTCTTCCCTACTTTATGACCTCCGGTAATATTTCCCCAACCTGCTCCTGCACCGTAACCACAGTTGCTTTGGCCGTCGTTACCTGCCGAAAACACATGCATCAGGGCCGGGTAATTGATGATTTGAATATCGAGTGCTCTTGCCAGCGTGGTATAGCCGGCATTACATCCATTGCTGTAGGATGTGGATGACACCCGGATTTCATTTGAGAAATAATGTGATGGAATAGAACTGAAACCGGGATATTCCGGCGCTGCACTGTAAGTGTACAAATCGGCGCCAAAAGCATTTCCACGGGCTTTGGGATCGAGGTTGCCGGCTGCACCAATAATACCGGCGCAGTGATCACCATGGTCTCCGCCAAAATATCCGATATACTGTTGCATCAGCCTGCCTTCGAAATCGATGTGCGGGCCGATTTTTCCGTCATCCTGAAGCATCACGCTAACGCCTGTGCCGTCGTAGTGGCGGCCGGTTGAAAAATCGTTGGCAATATTATTTGAGCGATGCAGTGTCCTTCCGGTATAGTTTTCAGGTTCCGGATCGGGGTAAATGGGTTCGATGTAATTTACAAAAGACAAGCCTGCGATTTTGTCGATGTCATCAATGGATGAGATCACGTGCATATAATTGCCGTAGGCTTCGTGTCTTGTAACTTCAAAGCCTGCCGTTTTTATGGCGTCAAAAACTTTTTCACCATCCGAGTTGCTGAAGTAGGTTACGAGCAGCTCAATTTTTCCATCCTCACGCAGGGCATAATCCGGATAGCTTTCTTCAAAGAGCATTGGCGCCAGCTTAACGGATTCGGAAATTTCCGCTATGCTCCTTGCATTGGCATTGCCGAGTGCAATGGATTTGAATCCGGTTTCGAAAGAAGCAAAAAAACCATAGTGCGGAATGTAGTCGAGCAGTTGGATACCCTCTTCGGCCAGTTGCTGTTTCTGGCCTTTCGACGGAATTTCGTTAAACTGGATGATCCTGTAGAATTTTCCGTCGAATGTGTTCTCGCTGGCCGGCTGGAATGATCGCATAAAAACGGCCGCATTTTCTTCCGGTTCAATTACAAGATTTTTAAAATGCAATGTGAAATCCTGTTGCTGCTGAGCCGGCAAAATGAGCGGATTTAGCATGAGGGCTGTGAATAGTAGAATGATTGGCAGTGTGGTTTGTTTCATCTGTGTTGAGAATTAAGTTATTAATAATCAATAAAATATAATTTATCGTTGTACAAGTTGCATCGACAAAAATAGTGTTCTGATTAATATGGCCATGCAAATAACAAAATCTTACCATTGTGAATAACGCCTTACAGGTATTTTTGTTAACGAATTGGGTGAAAGTTTCATAGTTTTGCTTCCATCAATCCAAGATTTAATACTATGAAAAAGTTCTGCAATATTTTCATACTGATCACGATCACCGTTATTGCATTCACGGGATGCACCAGGAAAGCCGCTGACTCTAAGGCATCCGATCCCGGATTTACATTTGCGTTTATTACCGATATTCATCTGCAGCCTGAGCGGTATGCTGTGGAAGGTTTTCGGGCAGCCATCGATTCGCTGAACACCCTGAACCCGGATTTTGTAATTACGGGCGGCGATCTGATCATGGATGCGCTGTACCAGACCTGGGAGCGTTCGGATTCGCTGTACAACCTTTACTCTGAAGTAGCAAAGGATTTTGAGATGCCCGTTTACAACACACTTGGCAATCATGAAATTTACGGGATTTATGAAAAAAGCGGTGCCGACCGGGACCATCCTGAATTCGGGGAAAAGATGTTTGAGAAACGGCTCGGAGAAAGCTATTATTCGTTCGATCACAAAGGCTGGCATTTTATGGTTTTGAATTCGGTAGATGAGGCTCCCGAAGGAAATGCTTACATCGGCAGCATTGATTCGGCTCAGGTGGAATGGATAAAAGCGGATCTGAAACAGGTGAATCCTGAAACACCCATCGTAATTTCCACGCACATTCCCTTTGCCACGGTTTTTCATAATGTGATCAGCGATCCGTTTTACCAGAATGCGCCCAA
>JAGYLT010000217.1 GCA_018400545.1 Bacteroidales bacterium | reverse complement strand
GGAGCAATGAGTCTGATCGGGGAGTTGTGGGATGAAACAGCACCCAACTGGCCCCTGCAGGCCCACTTCCTCGATCATCAATTGGAAAAATACTACCAGGCGGATAAACAGGTGATGGAGGTAGTGAATATTTTTACCATTCTGGCCATTGTCATTTCACTCATGGGCCTTTTCGGTCTGACTTTATTTGTGATGCGATCGAGAACAAAGGAGATTGGCATCCGTCAGGTGCATGGCGCAACCATACGCCATCTGATGCAGATGTTTTCCGGCGAATTTGCCATTTTGTTGTTGTTTTCAAATATTGTCGCCTGGCCGTTAGCTTTCTGGTTGATACAAAACTGGCTGGAAAGCTTTGCCTTCAGGATTCACATCGGGCTAGTACCATTTTTTATTGCTGCCCTTACCACCATGTTTCTGGCACTGCTTATGGTGATGTGGCATCTGATGCGAACCCTGGCCACCAACCCGGTAAATGCGCTTAAGCATGAGTAATCAATTGGAAATGTTAATTTTATCAAATGCTCCAAAACTACCTTAAAATAGCCTTACGTAATCTGAACCGCCAGAAAATTTATTCCCTCATAAATATTTCGGGACTGGCGGTGGGTATGGCCGGGTTTATCCTGATTATGCTTTACGTGTTTGATGAGCTGAGCTACGACAGGTTTCACGAGCATGCCGGGGATGTGTACCGGGTTGCTTTTGAGGCACGCATAATGGACGATTTTTTGAATGTGGCCGTTTCTGCCGGCCCGCTGGCACCGGCCATAGAGGCTTCCTTTCCCGGTGTGCTGGATGCCACGCGCATGGAGGCAGAAAATGAATCGGTGCTGATTGCCCATAAGGATAAAAAATTTTATGAAGAGGGACTGATCTATGCCGATACCGGATTTTTCAGCATTTTTTCGTTCAACCTGAAGCAGGGGAATCCCAAAACTGCGCTGGCAAAAAAATACGCCATGGTACTCACCGAGACCACCGCAAGGAAATATTTCGGGGATGTTAACCCCATCGGGAAAATCATCAGGTTTAACGAACGCTACAACTTTTTGGTTACCGGCGTGGTGGAAGACCCTCCCGAAAATTCGCATATCAGTTTTAATCTGATTGCTTCTTTCGTTACCCTGGAGGATTTTCCGTTTTCGGAGCGGCTTGAAATGTGGGGGTCGCTCAACTTTCTTACCTATATCAGGCTTGCCGAAACCCATGAGCCTGCGTTTATCGAAAATGAACTGCCGGGATTTATTGCCCGTAATATGGGTGAAGATCCGGATACGCTGGCATCCAACGGCATCGAGTTCAATCCATACCTTCAGCCTCTTGCTGATATCCACCTCTACTCTCATTTGCTGGGTGAACTGCAGCCAAATGGTGATATCAACTATGTATATATTTTTTCGGCCATTGCCGTTTTTCTGCTCATCATCGCCTGCATCAATTTTGTAAACCTCACCACTGCGCGGTCGGCGAAGCGTGCCAAGGAGGTAGGCATGCGAAAAACACTGGGGGCCAACAAAGGCGATCTGATCATTCAGTTTCTTGGTGAATCGCTGCTTTTGGCAATTATTGCTATGGTCATTTCGCTGCTGATTATCGAATTTACCATCCCCTGGTTTAATCAGTTTACCGGGAAAAACCTCGGGATGATAAAATCGGAGCACTGGCCGGTGGTGTTTGTTTTTGTGGGTTTTGCTGTTTTTGTGGGTATCCTGGCCGGAATTTATCCTGCTTTTTATCTTTCGGCTTTCAGGCCAATAACCGTTTTGAAAGGGCATTTGAGCAACCGCAGTGGGCGGCCGGTTTTAAGAAATGTGCTGGTGGTATTCCAGTTTTTTATTTCGGTGGTGCTCATCATTTGTACCACGGTGATCATCCGGCAATTCAATTACCTGAAAAACATGAACCCTGGCTTCGAAAAGGAGCAGGTGATCGTGGTGCCCCTGCGAAGCTCGAATGAGGTGATCAACCGCAAAATTTACAGGAACGCATTTTTAAATATTCCCGAAATTAAATCCATTTCGGTGGGATCGAATTATCCGGGAACCCAGCCCGGAAAATGGGGGTGTTCGCCGGAAGATTCGGAAGGAAATATACAATGGGTTTTGGGCATTGTATCGGCTGACGCCGGATATTTCGAAACCCTCGGGATGGAAATCCTCCGGGGGCGAAACTTTTCTGACCATCCGGAATCAGATCAGCATTCGATTGTTATCAACGAAACCCTGCTAAAAAAGGCCGGTTGGGAAAATCCGCTTGGTAAACGGATTTACATCGGGGAAAATGAAGACCAGAACAGATATACGGTGATTGGTGTGGTGAGGGATGCGCATTTCAGCTCGCTAAAAGAGCCCATCGAACCCATGATTTTTGTGAACAACGATGAAGAGCGCGCAAATAAACTGATGATCAGGCTGGAAACCGGGTTGATGAAAGAAACCCTAAGGCGGATCGAAAACGCGTGGCATCTTTTGGAACCGGGTAAACCGTTCGATTACTTCTTTCTCGATCAATCATTCGATGCCCTTTTTGATTATGATCAGCGGCTATCGATGATATTTTCCGCGTTTACGATCCTGGCGATTTTTATTGCCTGCCTGGGGCTGTTTGGGTTGTCGTCGTTTACGGCGGAGCAACGTATTCGCGAGATCGGCATTCGAAAAGTTTTCGGGGCATCAACCACCAATATCATATATCACCTTTCATTCCGATTTATCAGCCTGGTGCTGATAGCCAACGTAATGGGCTGGCTGGTGGCGCACCTGGCGCTTCGCGAATGGCTGAAGAATTTTGCCTATACCACCAATTTCGGGCCGCCGGTTTTTATCACCGCCGGAATCATTACCCTGGCAGTGGCATTGCTCACCGTAACATTCATAGCCATCTGGGCTTCCAACACCAAACCGGTGGATTCGCTGCGGTATGAGTAGTTTTCTTTTATTTCACGCTCCGGGTGTATGGATTATATGCTTGGAAATCAACTTCAGAAGTTTTGCTTTGCCTATGGGTTTGGGGATGTAATCATTACACCCGGCTTCCAGTGCTTTTTCGCGGTCGCCGCTGAGGGCGTAGGCCGTTTGGGCAATGATGATAATCTCCTGATTAAATTTTCTGATTTCCCGGGTGGCCTCATATCCATCCATATCCGGCATTTTGATGTCCATCAGCACCAGCTCAGTATCTGTGTGTTTGCGTATCGTTTCAACGGCGTCGGTTCCGGTTTTGGCAATAAGTATCTCTTTCGAGATTTTCTTCAGGATTACTGAAAGGTGCAGCAGGCTGTTTTCGTCATCTTCGGCAATCAAAATCTTAAGTTTTTTGATGTCATCCGGTTTTTCCGGTTCACCGGCTGGCGGCTCTTTTTTCATGGGTGCTTTTTCATCGGCATTCGCTATTGTAAAATAGAATGCGGATCCATTCCCCTCCTCCGATTCAACGCTGATGCTGCCGCCCAGCATTTCGGCGTAGGCTTTGGAGATGGCAAGCCCCAGCCCGGCACCTTCCATGGCATGGCGATCTTCGATGTCGGCCTGGACAAACCTGTCGAAAATGGCATCGAGCCTTTTCTGCGGAATGCCAATACCCGTGTCTTTCACAAAAAATTGTATAGATGGTTTCCCCGCATTATCCCGGATATGGCGATACCCGAATTCGATGCTTCCCTGCCGGGTGTATTTTATGGCATTTTTCAGGAGGTTTGTAAGTACGGCATACACCTTTTCACGATCAGTAATAATGGTTGCCTGTGTGTCTTTGTCAGGAAAATTGCGGATAAGCTTCAATCCTTTTTTATCGGCCTCTGGTTTAAAAAATGTGTAAAGGTATTCGGCCTGATCAGGGATGTTGGTTTCCTGCAAAATGAGTTCCATCTGGCCTGATTCGATTTTGGAAATATCAATCAGGTCGTTGATGATATTGAGCATGCGCTGACCGCTTTTTTGGATAATCCCGACAAACCTGATTTTTTCGTCCGGAGTTACATCACTTTCTTTCAGCAGGTCGGCAAACCCAAGGATGCCGTTCATGGGTGTGCGGATCTCGTGGCTCATGTTGGCGAGGAAAGCCGATTTGAGGCGGTCGGATTCTTCGGCCCGCTCTTTGGCCCGTTTCAAATCCTGTTGTGTTTCCCAGAGATCGGTAAGGTCGTTGATGTTGGCCCAAACGCCAATAGGATTGCCTTTTATAAAGATGGGAATCAGATAGTATTTCAGGTAGGTTGATTTTCCGTATTTGCTGGTATAATTAACTTTCCTGGAAATGACCTTATTTTGTTCCAGGCATTTTTCGATGTCCTGAGAAAAGCCAATCCCGCGTAAAGGTTCAAATTCCAAAAGATTGATTTTTAAGGATTCTTCAAGTGACGGTGAGCCTACAATTTCGAGAATTGCAGGGTTCGCTTCCAGGATTTTGCCTTGTGGTGTGCAGAATAATATTCCTGTATGGGTATTCCAAAACATGCTTCTCACTTTCATTTCTGATTCTTCCGCTTTTTCCCTGGCATCGATCAGCTCCTTTTCAATGCGTTTGCGTTTGGTAATATCCTGCACCATAACGAGGTAGCCGATTATTTTTCCGTCATCGGAACTGAGTGGATTTATGATGTAATCAAAATCGGCTGTGCCGGATTTATGTGTTTCATACTGGCCGAGTTTTTTAACCTGTTGGAAATCAAAAACAGCCAAGCCCATGCAAAAAATCAATGCTGCCCTCAAAGTATTAATGATCGATGTTTCGAACGGCTTCTCCCGGCTAAACCGCTATCCTGTAGGCGAT
>JAGYLT010000216.1 GCA_018400545.1 Bacteroidales bacterium | reverse complement strand
AATGCCTGGTACTGTATCAACGACAGAGGTACCACATACCCAACCATTGTTGTAGGATTGAAATTCGATACTGGTTATTTCAAAATCGGGGACAACCATCGAACCATTATCATCATATTTTATGGTATCAATGGTGAAAGTTTCGCCCATGCTTTTCAGAACAAAGTTTGACTCTCCTCCAAAGATAATTGCGGTATCGTCAACACAGTTTATCGATTGAAAATCCAGGTTATTTACGCCGCCCATTTCCAGAACAGAATCGGAGACCTGGCTCCAGCTTTCGCCATTATACATTGCCAGAAATCCTGAAGTACCTACACAATAACCAATATCTTCGTCATGAAAACTTAAGTCCTGTAAATCGGAGGATTCAAAATCTGATTCATTGTAAACTGTAGATTGATTGTCAATAATATTGAGCAGGAAACCTTCTTCTCCGCAAACCCATCCGTTATTGTGATCAAAAAAATGCAATCCAAACAGATCCTGGCCTCCATCTTGATAGGTGTGATAAAGTTTCCAACTGTTGTTGGTGTCTATTTGAATTTGTTTTTGACTGGTTAGCAAGGGCTCCCATTTGAATACAACCTCACTGATATCCTCACCCAAATAGTCGCCTTCGTCTGGTTTATCCAAATATAAAAACTCCAGGGTTGTAAAACTGAATGGTTCTGAAAACTCAGAAAATTCATCACCGTCAATTGCGCGGACTTTCCAGTAATATGTCGTGCTAAAATTGAGGCTGGCATCAAGCGCCGGGTAAATGGTAGTGCTGTCGAGATAGAAACTTGAAAAATCCGGATCAACACTTACCTGAATCTGATATGCGGTTGCGTTTAATTCTGCTGACCAATTAAAAACGATATCGGTACTTATTTCCACCTCTTCATTTTCCGGGAAAATAAGCTCTGGCGTCTCAATTCGAATTTGTGCAAATCCAGAAAAGTAGCAAAAGACAATCGTTAGAATTGATGTACTTATAAATATTTTTTTCATGTTTACATGTATTAAAATTGATTCAATAACATTTTTACTTGACAATAAACTTTGAATTTTGAACTGCGTTCCCGGAGCGAAGGCTTAAAATGTAAACCCCACTATTCAGGTCGGAGCAATCGAACGAAAAATTATTGTTTCCTTCCGTTGTACTTTCCAGTTCAAAACGTTTCACCGTTTTACCGGCTATATCCGTTACAAGCAGTGTAACGGGTTGTTTGCTGGCAAGATTAAACGAAACATTTGCGTCACTTTGAACAGGATTTGGGAAGATGTTCACATCAACTTCATGCTTGTTGCGGGCAGGGGGTGAATAAACCTCGGGTAATCCAACGGCCTGATGGAAAGTTCCATCCCTGAAAACACCCCTTCCAAAGGTTGCACAGTATATATCACCATAATTGTTTACTGATGGATAAACCAATTGATCACCGGTTGGGCCTTCCAGTATGATGCCTGCTTTATAAACCTTCTGTTGTTCCATTTGAACAATCATAGCTTTTCCAATTCCGGAAGCATCTAATGTCCATTCAGGAGTTTCACTGGTTAAGTTTTGTGTGGAATAAACACCAAGTTCAGTACCCACCAGTGCAATGTCTGAATCATGCATTTCAATAATGGAAGAGTAAATGGGCACTTGTGGCAGTTCCCCGGGTTCCCCGGTAATATCTGTAAAGACGATGCTGTCGATATTGGTTTCCAGGGCATTCATGGTTTGGTAAACATAGTCTTCGTTTCCATAGTTGCCCAGTGTAAGGATCATGTGGTTCGGATCCTGTGGATCAATAGCAATTGATGTGATGTACCTGTCTGCTAATTCGGGCAGTGCAATTTCATCGGTTGCAAGAACACAAAATTCGCTATCCACATCAGCTGTTGCTTTATCTTCAATATTTTGAATATTACCCAACCTGTAGATTTTTCCATTTTCTGTTCCCACAAATAGGTAGTTTCCATCTGTAGAGATATCCATTGCCGAAGGCCTTGTTCTAAAACCCCCGGTCATTTCGAGTATCTTCCATAGGTTTCTTCTATCGTCGTAGCTATTGCTGAAATTAATCACGCTGTCGAACTTAATAATGTCGCGGGTCATGAAAACAGCTTCATGCGATGCAATGAAAAACTTACTTTGTACGATGTCTTGCACATAAATGGAATCACCTTTATGTAGTGTGTCCTGATCCAAAATGTGGAAAAACGGATAGCCTTCGCCGCCGTCAAGACCTCTGTTTGCGCTGTGGCAAAGTAGTTCATCACCCATATAGTAGGTTGTATCTGCTTTAAATTTTACAACCGTTTTAGATTGATGATCATTAAAACTTTCCCATTTGAGAAATGGCGTGAGCAGAAGGTTAGTGTTTGGAGCGCTAAAGTTGAGCGAGAAGCTAAGCCCGTAGTCGTTTGTTCTAAACATAATTCCCGTCTGGCTTTTATCGCTGACGATAATTGCGTTGGGATTTATTACGGACGTTTCGCAGGTGGTTGCTGTTGTTCCAAAAATAAATTCGCCGGTTTCAGGCGTGTTTCCAAATCCACTTACATACTGAACACCATTTCCCTGAATACTGGAAACAAACCGGTGTCTTTCGCCCGTAAGACCAAGTGTGTAAACCTGCGATGTGGATAAGCCTCTGATAATTTGCTGAAATGTTATTTCACCGGACTGCACGGTTCCGAATGATACACCTTTACTGGTTGCAACCGCAAACTTTGAATTTGATCCGGGGAAGAAAACATAGTTGTGATGGCTTTCAGGCAGGTAGCTTGATGGATCAAGTGGATTTAGCACGCTGGTTGAAACCGGACCTGCGCCCCATACATAGGATTCTCCGGGTTCCGCTCTCTCTCCAAGCCATAAATCATCGCCACCAAATAGAATCTTATAGGGATTATTCGGGAAAACTGTGATAGTCATATTGTTGCACGACGATCCATCGAAGGGCAACAGTGATGTATTCGCCCCACCCGGGAAAATAATTTCCCAGGTTAGACCCCGGTCTGTGGAAAGGTACAGGTTTTCCATAAAACCTTGTGCATCCGAACAAGCGGCGTAATAAACATTTTCATCAGAAGGAGCAATAGCAATTTGTGTTCTTCCCTGAACGGATGACGAAAATGGGCTCACTTCAACGATGATGTTTTCATAACCGAGTGTGTCAGTAAATTGTATTTCACCTCGATTATAAACCTGATCGTTGGTATCGATAACGGTGAGGCTTGTGGTGTAATATTCAATATCCCGGCTGAAAAAGTCCGTATTTCCAAAGGTAGTAGCTCCTGAATTACTCGATACATTTGTAAAGATCGGATTATCGCCACCGTTAGAAATATAAACTTTATTGTCAAATGTTGCCATTACTGCTCCCGTGCTGGAAACTTCAACAGCGTTACATTCGACAATACCAAATTCTCCCTCATCTTCTATCCTGCTTTCTTCAACCGATTCAAAAAGTGTGGTATCAATCACAACTTCCAGGATTTCGTTGTAGAATACGCTGGTATCGCCCTGAACATAAAGCGAATCGCAAAAGATGGTTGAATCCATGTGAATGGTAACACCATAAGTTATCGAATCGCTTTCGTAGCGGGTTACCTTGCTCCAGCTTATCCCTTTATCATCGGAAAAGAAAAGACCTGTGTTGGTGGCTGAATACAATCTGCTGTTGGCTTCATCATATGCAATATCATAGACGTAAGCAAAGTCGATGGTATCATTATCTCCTGTGATTTGGGGTGCTGTAGCTTCCAATAACTCAAAATTGTCGCTGTCGGTCGATTTGTAAATACCTGTTCCCACAATACCGCTATAGTAAATGTTATTTTGCGTGTATTGAATATCGTCAGTGCAAAATCCATCACCGGTACCTGCATAAATATTTCCTTCCGAATCCTGTACCATACAGGAAACCTTGAGGTTCTGGCCGGTCTGATTGAGTTTTGTCCAGGTAGCTCCCAGATTTTCTGTTCGCCAGATACCTCCGGTTACTCCGGCTAAAATCAATGATTGGGTGCTTTCAGCCTGATTATCGAAAACCATTGCCCGTACAACACCGGGAGCATTATCGGGTCCCATGGATTCCCAGCTGAGGTTAAGTGAATTGCCAGATTTATAGGCCATCGGTTCCGCAGCCTCTCTTGCTTTGATCACGTCAGCCTGATCAACACGATGTGTAACCTGGTTTCTTCTGATTTTGTGGAAATATTCTGCCGGAGTCCTGAATTCCTGACCCTTTTCTTCCTGCGTTTGCAGATCGGGCCCGGAGGATAAGCCCATGGCAAGAATGATGGAAGTAACTCCCAGAATGATTGTAAATAAACTAAGTGGTAAAAGTTTACTTTTCATGTTAATTAAATTTGATTAGTATATTTTATTCTTTAATTCCGGTTTTTGGCTGATCATTCGCCTGATATTGCTTTCATAAATTGTGCTAAAGCTTGTTGTATCTGATTTTTATCTAAAGTTTTGGGTTCCAATAAAACGACCAAATGTAGCGTTTTGCCTGATTTTTACACATTTATAATCAGAAATCGGCAAATCGAAATCAGTTATCGGTGTTTATTTAATCATTGTATTGCGCCTTAATTCACCTAAAAAATCTTAAATTTTGAATGAACAAAGTTGAAAAAAAAAATCCAACTGTGCACTGATTTTTTTCAATTCAAATCCATTTTAAATAAACACGCTTGCCTAAAATTGGTCAAAGATAGGAATGATTTGGGATTCGCCTGAGTAAATTATGCAAAATCAAACCGAAAATTCATCTGTAATTATCTGTAAAATACAGAAAAA
>JAGYLT010000215.1 GCA_018400545.1 Bacteroidales bacterium | reverse complement strand
ATCGTCCGCAAGACAATCAATCGTCTAAATTAGAATTTTGTACCGGCAGAGATAGCCAGATAGATTTAAGTTTGGAAGTAATTTCACCGATAACATCAGCAAAGGCTATGGCATCAGGCTGGTTTATTTTTTTGAGAAAGGCCTGCCACTGCTTTGCTCTTATTGTATCGCCGGCAAATTCGTTTGTAAACAACTCATGGTTTTCCGTGAAACCTGTTTTGCGCTGCCTGAAAGTTGCTTTGATGGCCTGTTCAAGCGTTGCCGGGTTGTAATCATCCGATAAAAGCAGGTGGTAAACATCGTAGAAATCTTTCATGCGGCTGTTTGCACCAGCCATTAAGATCATCGCGTGAAATTTTTCAGCGATTACGGTTTCGGGTGTGTAAGCGCGAAGTACAGGTATTGGCAGATCATCTAATAGAACCGGATATTCCAACAGCATTGCCCTGGGCGTTATTTTATCGCCAAATCCAATATCTATCTGCAACCGCTGTTTTACTGTGTGAAATCCGGCACCAAGCAACAACCTAATACCAGTATAGATTTGCTGCTGTGATATGGTTTGCACCTGAAGGCTGTTTGAATCGAACCATGCACCGTCATCAACAATAATTTCCGCTATTTCACAGAATATCACTTCAAGGTTGGTGGCTTCATTCTTTACTGATTTACCCAAAAGGTCAATGTCCATGGTTGGGCGCGTGGCTAACCCCTGCAAGGCATAAATAAAATTGCCCCCTTTCAGAAAAAACCTGTCTGCATATTTCGATATTGACAACCGGTACAAAAACCTTTCATGCAGATAACGCACAATAATCACCTGAAAGGCTATTTTTTTCTTTTCGCGAAATGTTATTTAAACGTGCTCTGATGGATGCGGCATTAATCATATCATTGATTTTATATAGGGCATAAACACTTTTTCGATGCGTAGCACACGGGCATATTTTATGAGCTTATCCAGGTTCCTGTTGCTATCGTTCATGTATTTTTTCACAACTTCCTGCATTACATCTTCTCCGGTTTTGTTTCTAAACTTTACTGCATCACAAACCGACCGTTCCACATCATAACATCTTACAGATTTATCTTCAATTCCGAAGCTGGATAGTCCGAGGTTATAAACTTTATCGCTCCAGTAGTAAAAAGCCAGAGGCAATTGGGTGTCGGGGTTTACCTTCGTATTTCGCGGCAAAGCCAAATGATACTGATGCGATACAGTTGTAGTAAGGCCATGCAACTCCCATGCTGATAAAAGACAAAACACCCCGGCAGGAAACATTTTGGAAACAAGCACCCGCTCATCAAAGGCCTGAAATTGGGTATGCACATAAAGCCCATGCCGAACTTTTTGAACATCACCTGCAGCAATCATATTGTTGAGATGATACCTAAGCGTTGACCCTTTCATTTGGGATGAGGTCAGATATCCACCGTTGTCTTTAAACAGCTTTTCCAGAACCGCTTTCATAAGTAAATTTTAAAATATCGCACCACAAATGTAATTATTTGTAGTGCGAAATTACAAAAGCCCAAAATATTTCACCTACAACAAAATACTGCTTATTTTAATATTAGCCGTATTTTATGACAATCTTTTTCTGGCCATTCACTGATCCACATCTGATGTATTGATTGTTAGCTATCAGTATCGGACGACCGAAAACCCGGACCTTGCATCGCCCGGCAAAGGAGGACATTCACGTCAAAGCAGATAATGCAATCGACAGTAAGCATGTTCCAAAATCATTATTTTTGCGTGGAACAATTAATGTAAAAGCCAGTCCGCAGTCTGAATTATTTATTATGTCATCATCGCACCACCATCATCATTCTCACGCCCCCAAAGAAATCCAGGGCAAAAAACTATTCTGGGTTGTTTTGCTCAATCTTTTCATCACCATTGTTCAGGTGGTTGGCGGGTTTGTGTCGAACAGCCTGGCCTTGTTATCGGATGCTTTGCATAACCTGGGCGACACAGCAGCGATTTTACTGGCATGGGTGGCAAACCGGGTGAGCAAAAGAAAAGCCAATGAAAGAAATACCTTTGGCTACAAGCGGTTTCAAATACTTGCGGCATTTTTTAATGCACTGGTACTGATCTCCATTTGCATTTTTCTTTTTTACGAGGCCTACAACCGCCTGATGGATCCGCAGCCGGTGAAAAGCCTCATCATGCTGATCGTGGCAACGATCGGGCTGTTGGGCAATCTGATTTCCGTGCTCATACTGAAAAGCAATCGCAAAGAAAACCTCAATGTGAAAGCGGCTTATTTGCATCTGCTTGGCGACACCCTTTCTTCGGTGGCAGTGATCATCGGCGGCCTTTTTATGTGGCTGTATGAGGTTTACTGGATCGATCCGCTGATAACTTTCGGTGTAGGTATTTATATCGTAATCCACACCTGGCAAGTGCTGAAAGAAACCTACGGTATCCTGATGCAGGCCGCCCCTCCCGAAACAAATCTGTCTGAAATACAAGCATGCCTGCAAACAATTGATGGTGTTGACGATGTTCACCACGTGCATGTTTGGCGGTTGGACGACACCTCACTGTTTTTTGAAGCACACGTAAATATTGGTCAGGATATCAGGATCAGTGAAACAGAAAAAATCAGAAAAAACATTGAACGTTTGCTTCACGAGGAGTTCAATATCAGCCATGTGACTCTTCAGGTGGAGTACAACGAATGTAAGGAATCCAACGGCCTCATATCCAAAAAATGAAATTCACAATCACAGTCTGGTTTTAAGTCAAAGGCTCAGGATTATCCGGAAGGGTTGCAAATAAATGATATTAATGCACCCACCACCCTGATGAACTGCAATTTTAAGCCCTGTTCTCAGGGATATGATTAACTTTGACGGTTTTTAGCTAAATACACTCAAAGGAACTTGGAATTTTAATGGACTTATCTCGATTTACAGAATTGCTCTCCAGGAATGTTTTCTGGATTTTTTTGCTGGCTGCGCTTGCGGTAATCTACCTTGTTCCTATTCGTATTTCCTCAGACATTTCCATATCCGGTAAAATTTTTCCTGCAAAGCAGTGGGTGCTTTTCGCCGGCAGCAACGGACAAATCATGAATACACAAATCGACCTGGTTGCCGGTGTAAGTCATGTGTATGAATCCCGTGAGTTTTCGAGAGGTGATGATGTCCGGTTTGAAATACATCCAGAAATACTAAAAAAATCATTGATCCGTAAAGGCGATACAATCGGTAAAATACTTTCCAACGAAACCCACATGTTGCTCAATGAGATGAGGCAGGAGTTGAAAGTGAAAAAGGCATTACTGGTTAGTTATCAATCAGGCGAAAAAGCTGAATTTATTGAATTGGCCAGGCGTCGATTGCAATATGCCGAAATAGATGCCGAAAAACAAAAGAAGGAATTTGTGCGGCAGCGGGAGCTTTTCGGGCAGGAAGTGATTACGGAACAGGATTTTGAAGACCAGGAACGATTGCTGCAACTCACGGAGGCAGAAGTGGAAATTAAAAAAGCGGAACTCGAATCTGCCAATTCAGGCGAGAAACCTGAGACCATTAAAATGGTGGAAGCTGAAATTGATAAAATCAAATCTCAAATCAGCGACCTGGAAGATAAACTTGAACTACACACCATAGTTTCTCCAATTACCGGAATATTTCAAAATTCATACGCTGCCGATACATTGATGATCATCGAATCGATGGATGAGCTGATTATAAAAATGCCGGTTGGGTTGCAGGATAGAAACAGGGTACACATCGGGCAAAACGTAAAAAGTACCGTGCTTGGGCAAAAACAAGCTTTTCTGTCGGAGGTGGTGCAAATCAGCAATCATATCAGCGTAACAGGCGGGAAACAAACTTTTATCGTAACAGCGGCAATCAGGCATCATGAAACGGAATTGTTGCCGGGTGTTGTGTTTAAGGGTAAAATGGAAGCTGAAAAGATATTGTTGCGCGATTATATTATGAGTTGGTTTGGATTTTTTAATAAGTGGATGTAAAGCATGCGTAACGAATTTAAATATCTGGTTCCCAATGAGCATCTTAAAGGTTTGCGAAATGCAATTGCGGGTTTCGTTATGGAAGACCCCAACTCGCCCCTGGAGAGCCTTCACCACCAGTATATCGTGCGCAGCATCTACTTCGATACAACAAAGTTTGATTACTACTGGGATAAACGGTACGGCATCAAATCGAGGAAAAAGATCAGGATTAGAAGTTATAATACCCTGGACGATTATGCCGATCGGAACCCACTGGTTTTTCTTGAAATAAAAAGAAAAGAGATTGATTTTATTGATAAGAACAGATGCAAAGTTAAATGGAACGATATCGAAAGCCTTTTTCAAACCGGCGATGTTGACCGGTATGTGATCGATAGCCATATTCCGGAAATAAATGATGAAGCAAGCCGGTTTTTCTTTCACGTAAAGGGCAAAGATTTAAGACCAGTGGTTTTGGTGGTTTATGAGCGCGAAGCTTTTTTTTCGAAGTTTGACCCATCATTCAGGATCAGCCTCGACAAACACATTCGATCTGCTGCATTTCCGAAGATAAATGAGCTGTTTAGAAATGAGGGCCTTGAAGCGAGCTTTTATAAGGATTTTGTGCTGGAGCTAAAGTTTTCGGGTGCGTTCCCGGCCTGGATGTCCGACATTTTATTCAGATATAAACTAACACGTCAAGCGTTGTCGAAATATAAATTTTCGCTGGATCATCATAAGATTTTCAGACCACAGGAAAGGATTAAGGTTTTTGGGATGAATGTTTAGGGGAGTTAAGAATTACGAAT
>JAGYLT010000214.1 GCA_018400545.1 Bacteroidales bacterium | reverse complement strand
TGCGCGCGGGGACGTGTGCGCGCAGGGGCATGCCGTCGGGCAGGGTGATCAGGTCCGTGGTCTCGAGCTGCAGGTAGAGCGCCGGGGTGTTGAGCGGGCGCGTGTTGTCGAGGAGCTCCGTCGGGTCGTAGGGCCCGTAGGTCTGGATCCGGTCGCCGAAGGTGTCGCGCAGGGTCTCGATGACCGCGGCGTGGTAGGCGTCCAGGGTGGTGGTGACGGGTACGCTCATCATTGCCACCGGTTGGTCGGATCGGGACGCGGGGCGTCGGTGGGGTCGACCAGGAGGGCGACGCGGGCCATCCCGTCGGCGGGAGGATCGACGTCCACGACGAGGAATCGCTCGGCGGTGTCGCGCTTGACGGTGATGACAACCGGGGTGTTGCGGCGGGCCTTATGGTTTTGTATCGTCTCACGCGGGAAATTCATTTGCCCTGGCCTTCTTTTTAATTCCATTCTTTAAGGATTATTTCAAATGGTTTGGCGTCTTTATCATCATTTGGGCTGGCCTGGTTTCGTATTCTCGCATTTACCTTGGGGTGCATTTTCCGGGAGATGTTGTTGGCGGCGCCATTATCGGAACCCTCATCGGGTTGCTTTTTTCAAGAGTCTATTTCCTGGTTTATCCCAAAAGCTAGAATAAAACACAAGTCCTCATGTTAATGCCATGTTGGCAGCCAATTCCTAAAAACTGAATATTTGGCAATATTTGATTAATTTTGCACCCAAAATTTAAAAGGATTTCATGGAAGTACAAGCCATAAAACAAAGATTTGGGATCATCGGAAACAACCCGGAGCTCAACCGTTCCATCGACATAGCCATGCAGGTCGCACCCACCGACCTCACCGTGCTCATCACCGGTGAAAGCGGAACCGGCAAGGAAGTTTTCCCAAAAATAATTCATCAACTCAGTGCCCGTAAACACGGGCCTTACACTGCCGTAAACTGCGGCGCAATACCCGAAGGCACCATCGACTCGGAGCTTTTTGGCCACGAAAAAGGTTCATTCACCGGAGCCCACGAATCCCGTAAAGGTTACTTTGAAGTTTCAAACGGAGGCACCATTTTCCTGGATGAGGTTGCTGAATTGCCTGTTTCCACGCAGGTCCGACTGTTGCGTGTGCTGGAAAGCGGCGAATTCCTAAAGGTAGGATCATCCAAGGTGATCAAAACCGATGTTCGGGTTATCGCAGCCACAAACGTGAACGTCCCGGAATCCATCGAAAAAGGTAAATTCAGGCAGGACCTGTATTATCGCCTTAGCACGGTTCCCATAGCTATTCCGCCGCTCAGGCAACGCAAGGAAGACATCTATTTGCTATTTAGAAAGTTTGCCACCGATTTTGGTGAAAAATACCGGATGCCCTCATTACAGCTTACGCCGGATGCCGTGGAAGTGCTTAATAACTATCGTTGGGACGGAAACGTGCGGCAGTTGAAAAATATCACTGAGCAAATCTCCATCATCGAAAGTGACCGCACAATCAATGCCGACAAGTTGTTGAAATATTTACCGGAAGCCTACATTCCCAAGCTGCCGGTGCTTTATGAAAAGCAAAAGGAAAACGAGGATCTCACCGAGCGTGAAATCCTGTATAAAATCCTGTTTGATATGCGCAGGGATTTAACCGACCTGAAGAAAACCGTAATTGAGATGGTACAAAAAGGCCACCTTAACGATTTGCAGGAAAGCAATCCCCAACTGATAAAAAAACTGTATCACGATATTGGCCATGAGGAACGCAGAGAAGAGCCCGACCTGGAAATCCAGACCGATTTCGAACCCTACCAGGATGCCATGATACAGGATACCGAGGAGGAAGAATCGTTGTCGATAGCGCAAAAAGAAGTTGACCTCATCAAAAAGGCCCTTGAAAAACACAAAGGGAAACGAAAAGCGGCTGCACGGGACCTCGGAATTTCGGAACGTACGCTTTATCGCAAAATAAAGGAATACGATATCAGTTAACATTACCTGATGATCAGAACTGCAATATATTTTATTTTTGGCCTTGCCGTGCTAAGCTGGACTTCATGCTCGATGAGTTACAGCTTTACGGGTGCCTCAATCCCGCCTGAGGTTAAAACCATTCAAATTGAGCAATTTCCAAACAATGCGCCACTGGTGAACCCAACCCTGAGCCAGGTACTCACGGATGCACTCAGGGATAAATTCCAGTCGCAGACTACGCTGGTTATTGTCGCTGATGATGGTGACCTTGTGATCGAAGGAGAGATTTCGGATTACAATACCCGGCCGGCAGCTATCCAAAGCGACGACGTTGCTGCACTGAACAGGCTCACCATTGCCGTTAGGGTAACATATATCAATACCGTTGATGATTCACAAAGCTTTTCTAACAAAACATTTTCCTGGTACGAAGACTACGAAAGTTCCCAAAATTTAAATACTGTTGCCGACCAGTTGGTCCCCCTGATCGTTGAATCGCTGGTTGATGACATCTTTAATCAAACGGTTGTTAACTGGTAATGTGAACTCTGTTGTTAAGAAAACGTTACTATTTATAAAAGTTCTAACCATCACAATCAAATACTTTGAATTGATTTACTATGGCATTGATAAAAAGCGTAAACGATTTTACTCCGAAAATTGGCAACAATACATTTTTGGCCGACAACGCCACGATTGTGGGAGATGTAATTATGGGCGACGACTGCAGTGTGTGGTTTAATGCAGTGGTTCGGGGTGATGTGCACTATATCCGCATCGGGCGGAAGGTAAATATCCAGGACGGTGTTGTGATTCATTGTACCTACAAAAAGGCTCCTGTTAACATTGGCAACAACGTTTCCATAGCCCACAATGCCATCGTTCACGGCTGTACCATCCACGACAATGTGTTGATTGGGATGGGAGCCATTATCATGGACCATGCCGTAATCGAAAGCAACTCCATAATCGCTGCCGGAGCATTGGTTTCCAAAAATACCGTGGTGAAATCAGGCAGTGTATATGCCGGCGTGCCTGCCAAAAAAATCAAGGATATCGATCAGGATTTGATGGTAGGCGAGATTCAACGAATTGCCGATAGTTATACCATGTATGCCGGATGGTATAAAGCATAATTTGATTTAATGTGCTAAAAAAGAGAAGTTATTAAATAATTGTTAATTGATAATCAATCAGCAATAAAACGTTTGGACCCGTTGTTTTTTGATTGATTTTTGTACAATCTAATGTTTTAAAGAAAGGATTAATAATGAAGAAGATTCGATTAGGCCTTATGGGATTCGGTGAGATTAACCGCCACCTGTATCGCCTCTGCCTCGAAGATGATTTGATTGAGGTAGTTGCGATTAGCGACATAGGCCGGCCAGAAATTTTGGTTTATCTGCTCAATGCAGAATCCAAACGCAACAAGATTGATGTTGATGCGAAACTTGAAGGTCATTACCTCCATTCAAAAAATGGCAGGGCCAGATTTGTAACCGGAACTACCCCTGCCGATGTGCCGTGGGATGCATTTGATGTGGATGTGGTTGTTGACGGTACCGGAAAATACCGCACCAGGAAAGAAATGGAAGGGCACCTGGAAGGTGGAGCAAAGCGCGTGATTTTAACATCGCTGCCCGCTGATGAAATCGATCGCATCGTGATAAAAGGTGTGAACCAGCACCACATGAAAAAAGCTGACAAGCTGATTTCAGCAGGCTCATCAACCACAAATGCTACAGCCATCATGCTGAAAATTCTGGATGAAGCTTTTGGTGTTGAGTATGCAATGCTCACCACTGTGCACTCTTATACTGCTGATCAGCCGTTGCGTGATACTGCCGGAACCGACTTCAGGAGAAGCCGTTCTGCCGCAGAGAACATCATTCCAAACGAAACACCAACCCCACGCTGGCTTCCGGTTATAATGCCCGAATTCACAGGGAAAATTGAAGGTACAGCGCTCAACGTCCCGATCCCTGCAGGATCGCTGCTTGACCTGAACGCCGTACTTAAAGACAAGGAACTTAGCATAGCGGAAATTGACAAGGCAATTGAAGCTGCCGCTAAAAAAATACCCGGTATCATGGAAGTAACGGAAGACCCAATCGTTTCCGTTGATGTAGTTGGTAACCGCCACTCAGTGATCTACGACAAGCAGGCCACCATGCGCTCAAAAGGTAAAATGTTGAAGGTACTCATCTGGTATCACAACACGCTGGCTATGGCTTCGAGAATTAAAGACCTCATTGTAGAATATCAAAAACTTAACGAGAAAGGAGGTTCGAAATGAGAGTAGCAATTAACGGATTCGGACGTATCGGAAGGTCGGTTTTCAGGATTCTGAATGCCAGCAAAGATATTGATGTGGTAGCTATTAACGACCTGTTCGATAATAAAGTTTTGGCATACCTGCTCAAATACGACACTGTAATGAGCGGTTTCGGCCAGTCGGTTCATGTAAAAGGCGATCAGCTTATTACACCCAACGAAACAGTAAAAATGCTCACCATTAAAGACCCGGCACAATATCCATGGAAAGATCTTAAGGTGGATGTAGTTGTTGAGTCAACTGGTGTTTTTCGCAGCAGAGAATCACTGATGCCTCATATTAAAGCTGGCGCTAAAAGGGTTATCCTCACTGTGCCTGCTAAAGACGAAATAGATGCAACCGTAGTAGTTGGCGTAAATAACGAGGTACTAAAGCCGGAGCATCAAATCGTATCAAATGCCAGTTGTACAACCAACTGCCTGGCCCCGATGGCCAAGGTGCTGAACGATGCTTTTGGAATTGTTGAAGGTTTGATGACCACAACACACGCTTATACCAACGACCAG
>JAGYLT010000213.1 GCA_018400545.1 Bacteroidales bacterium | reverse complement strand
TAGCCCGTAGGTCCAAGAACTTCTGCAGCTTTGCCCCAACGGATCAGATCAGGGAAACGCACACCTTCAAAGGCCAGTTCAAGCTGACGTTCCAGCATGATGTCATCCATCGTTACGGATGTTAATGGTTCGAGTTGCGCACGAACCCTTATCTTGTTGATTTCTGTGAGTGCTCCGGCGGCATCACCGGCATTCAGTTTTGCTTCGGCAGCCATCAACAGTACATCAGCATAGCGCAAAAGGCGGAGATTTGTTCCGTAATTCAATTCAGGAACGGCACCATCATCACCGCTGGTTTCACTCATACGGGTTCCGTATTTTACGCGGATACATCCGTCCCAACCCCAGGCATCAGGGTTTGACCAGCTGCCACCATTGGCTTCCAGTTCGGTTGTGCTCCATACCGTTGAATTTCGGCGAAGTTCATCACCGGCATTCACAAATGCTTCATATAGTTCCATTTCGGGATAGTTAAATCCCCATCCGCCAATAAGGTTTAGCACTGTATCGGAAGTAAAATAGTCACCTCTCGGCCCGCAAAGCTGCCAGTGTATGTTGTTTTCCATGGCGCGGTTTCCACCCCACTGGAATGTTCCCCAGTCGTACCCTTCGGTAGTTACATACATCACTTCAAAGATGGATTCCACACCCAGTTCCTGGTCTTTAAGAAATAGCGTGCTGTAATCATCACTCAGTTGATATTCTCCGGAGGCAATAACCTGATCAAGAATTTCAGCAGCAGCAGCCCATTTTTCCTGGTAGAGGTAGGCTTTTCCAAGCAATGCCTGTGCAGCACCTTTTGAGGCACGCATGATATCTTCAGCTCCATATTGGCTTTTCATAGGCAGGCCGGCAATGGCATCCTGAAGGTCAGTTTCTATCTGTGTCCAGATTTCAGCTACGGTTGCCGGGGGTTGTTGATATTCACTTGGGGCAAGCTCTACCAGTGTTAGAGGAACACTCCCAAACATCGAAACCAGTTCGAAATAGAAATAGGCACGCAGGAATTTGGCTTCGGCAATCACCTGTTCGCGATACGCTGTTTCGGGGAGTACATTGTTAACCACAAGGTTTGCGCGATAAACCCCGTAGTAGTTGGATTGGTAAACAGCTTCAATGGCTTCGTTACCGGCTGAGTAGGTAAAAATATCCAGTTCCTGGTATTTGGGTTGGTCACCGGCATCACCGCCACCAGCCAACGATTCGTCAGAAGGCAGGGTTTTTACCATGTAAGCGCTATTCCAGTCGCGTGCATACATCCATTGCAAGGATGTCGTAAGTGGCCACCAACGGCCATGGTTGCATCTTCGTCGGTTTTATAAGGTTTACTGCAGCTTTCCCCATGGGATCGGTTTCCAGGAGATCTTTGCGGCAGGCACTCAGGGAAAGATCACGAGTGCACTGAATATCTTAAAAAATTGTTTGAGAATTCATATCTGTATTTTTATGGTTTTCAACTTGATTGAGTACACAATGAAATCTGTAAGCCCATCATAAATTTTGGCACAGGATATACACCACGGTCTTTACTGGCTGTTATCGTTATTACCTGCTGCTTCAACATGCATTCCGGGGTAGCTGGGTGAAGGTAAAAAGTAATCATCGAGTGAAACACGCCATACAATCTCAGGTTATCTAACTTGAGGGTGTTGAGAACTTTGTTTGGCAGGGTGTAGCCCAACTGGAGTTGCTTGATGCGCATATAGCTGCCATCAAATACCATCAGGTCGCTGTTGTATGCATAAGGATTAGATGGGTCTGCACGGAACCAGTCGTTGGTTGATCCGTCGCCTGTCCAGCGGTCTTCGAAGAAGAAGGCAGGGCGGTTATAGGTTGAACGGTCAGTGCGGTTCCATGCCATAAGGATATCATTTCCAACAGATCCCTGGAGGAACAGGTTCAGATCCCACTGTTTGTAAATGAAGTTAAAGTAGGCACCAAACAGCATATCAGGGTGCGGGTCGCCGATGTAAGTCTGGTCGTCTTCATTAATTACGTCGTCGCCGTTTGTGTTAACAACAATCGGGTCGCCCGGAACAGGAGCATAGCCAGTTAGGCTATTATCAGCAACATACTGATCGATTTGGGCCTGGTTCTGGAAAATGCCATCGGTTTCGTATCCACGGAAATACCAGATGGGTTGGCCTTCTTCGAAGTAGGTAGCTGTCCAGCCTGTGCCTACGCCTGCGCCAGATACACGCTCAAGAAGTGGGTTCAGGTAAGTAACTTCATTATTCAGTGTGGTAAGGTTAGCACCGACGTTGTATTGGAAGTCGCCTTCGCCGCCGCGCCATCCCAGTTCAAATTCGAAACCTTTGTTGGTAACATCACCCGCATTAACAAATGGTGCATTATTACCTACTGAAAGCGGAGGTGAACCCGGTGTGAGCAGATCTTTGGTGGTTTTGTTGTAGTAGTCGGCAGCAAATGCTAAGCGGCCTTCAAAGAAACGCATATCAATGCCAATGTCAATTTGTTCTGATGTTTCCCAGGTCAACTCAGGGTTAGCCAGCAATTCAGGTTCTGCACCTGTGTAAAATCCTCCACCAGGCTTTGGATATTTGATGCCTGCTGTGGTGATGAGTGAGCGAAACTGGTCAGGGCCAAGATTGGAGAGGCTACCATTTTGTCCCCAGCTTGCGCGAAGCTTTAAGAAGTCGATTACGCCGGAGTTAAAGAAATTTTCCTCGCTGATGATCCAGCCTGCAGCTACTGATGGGAAATAGCCCCACTTGTTGTTTTCGGCAAAGAGTGACGATCCATCCGCACGAACAGCAACATCCAGCATGTATTTGCCGGCATAGTTGTAAGACGCACGTCCGAAATAGGAGTTCAGATTTTCCATTTGTTTTGTGCCGCTAACGGTTCCGTCAACATCCACAGGGCCGTGCTGTGCAAAGTCTTCATCTTCCTGGAACATGGGTCCGGAGAGTGTGTTGAGGTATCTGCTGGTGTATGACTGTGCCGAAGTACCGGCCAACAGGTTGATGTTGTGCCTGTCAAAATTCATTTCGTAGTTAGCGAAGTTTTCCCATACCCATGTGTACCAGTGGTTGGTATTGTCGCGTGTGTTCGGTGTAGTGTTATTCCTTTCACCGGAGAACCAGTAAGTTGGGTACCATTCTGCGAATAGCTGTTCGGTGTAATCAATACCGGCACGTGTGGTGAATGTCAGGCCTTTGATCGGCTTAATTTTGGCATACACATTTCCAAAGAGATTGTTTTGTGTTGTTTCGCCTGTTTGAATAGACAGTTTTGCCAAAGGGTTGGCAACCTCACCTGTAACAAATTCTGAAAGGCCATAGTAATTGCCATTTCCATCCCGCAAAAGGTTATACCCATTATCAAGCGCTGCCTGTCCGAATTCCGGTAAAAAGCCATTTGGATAAGTTACGGGTGTTGTCGGGTCCATGGCAAGTGCATCCACAACAAGTCCGTTAAACTCATCGTCTTCTGCAACTGCTTCGCGTTTTGTTTTTGCGTAAGTGATATTATTTCCCACTTCTAACCAGGGCTTAATGTTGTGACTTGAGTTAAAACGAAGGGTCAGCCTTTCGTAATTTGATTTGTCTTTGCCAACAATACCGTCCTGGTTGAAATATGAACCGGAAACCATGTATTTAGATTTATCATTCCCGCCGGAGAAGGAAAGGTAATGCTTTTGCATTGGGGCAGTGCTGGTGATCTCTTCCATCCAGTTGGTGTTGTATTCCGGATTTTCAGGAACCGTAACGCCCACATTGGCTTCGTTGATCCAGGTTGTCCATTGGTTGGCATCCATCACTTCGGTGAGTTTGCCTGGTGTTTGAATGCCATACTGGAAGTTATAATTTATTTTGCCTTTACCTGCCTGGCCACTTTTGGTGGTGATCATTACAACGCCGTTGGCAGCTTCAGCACCGTAAATCGCGGCAGAAGCAGCATCTTTGAGGATTTCCACAGATTCGATATCTGAAGGATCGATCCTTGAGATGTCGCCTGAACGCATTCCGTCAACAATATAAAGCGGATCAGAATTGCCGTTGGTACCGGTACCGCGAATCCTTACCTTGAGTGCAGCACCCGGTGAACCGGAACTGGGCAAAACGTTAACACCGGCAACACGGCCCTGGATAGCCTGGTCAACATTGGCTGCCGGCAGGCTTTGCAGTTGTTTGGCTTCAACCTTGGAAATAGCACCTGTGATTTCGCTTCTTTTTTTGGTGCCATAACCAATAACCATCACCTCCTGCAGTGCCACTACATTTTCTTCGAGTTCCACATTGAGGTTCTCACCGGCTTTTGCTTCTACCTGTTTGGGCAGAAAACCCACAAAAGAAAAGGTGAGAATTGTAGTTGGGTTGGCCGATGTAAGTTCGAAAGCACCATTGATGTCGCTGGTGGTTCCATTGGTAGTGCCTTCTTCATACACGTTTACACCCGGAATGGTTTCGCCATTGGAATCCTTAATTATACCGGAATAGGTGTAAACACTTTGGGCATGAATCCCGGTGAGGGTGCCCATAATGATCAAGCCCAATAAAAGCATCCGCTTTCGCCATTGGGTTCTTGCTTTGAATGATGTGTAAAGTTTTTTCATCATGTGTTAGTTATTTGATTAAACGTAAACTGTTAATTTTTGATAAACTCAATTTTGTGGTCTGGTATGCTCAATTTTCTGATTAAAATGTATTTTTTACAATTAGAAATGAAATAAATTAAATAGTATTTGAAAATCAGTACTTAAAAGAAAGTGTAATAATTACGCATACAAAAGTATATATTTTTTTAAACCAGCAAATTAATTTCGAAATTTTTT
>JAGYLT010000212.1 GCA_018400545.1 Bacteroidales bacterium | reverse complement strand
TTTTCAACCAGGTCGGAACCCAGACGGATAAAGAGGGTCAGGTCGCCGGGTTCAAGCATATCCTGTTCCAAAAACTTTTCGGCATGAACAAACATTTCGAGTTTGCCGTATTGGCGCAAATCGAGATCAGATGTTTTGTATGCACCACGTGCATCGCCATCCATAAGATTGCAAACCCTCAGCACCATCGATTGCTCATTGAGCTGTTGCAGGTTGGTGGTTCCAAGGTTAATTTCACGCTCAATGCCAGGTGGTATCACATAAGGTATGGGCGAACGTCGACCGTTTTCTTCAATGTTTACGGAGAGAATATCGAAAGCTGTTTCGCTTTGGATATCGTTGGGGATATACTCGCCCGGTGCAAGCAAATCGTAGCGATAACGGCGCCATTGGCCTCTAACCAGCTCGAGTGTAGCAAAACGAAGTACTGTAGGATCCTGAAATCCTTTCATAAACATCCGCATAAAGCGAATACTCTGGAAATCCTGGATACCTCCTACAATTTTATCAGGATCGCGCACCGGGATTTTAAACTGATACCATTTTACCTCTCCTACCTGCCCGTTGGGCAACCTGATTCCTTTTGCATCATATACATCGGTGATGTAATTCGATCCAACTTCCATATTGTTGGGATCGAGTGCTACTTTGTATTGAAAGTACCGTTCGGTTTCATTCAAAGTGTTGTCGCGGTTAATATCTTCACCATCGGGGATATTGGTAGCTGAAATGGGGTAAACTTCCGGGTTTTGATCTTCTGTGGGAGAGTTTCCATCTGTTCCGTTGAATTGTTTATAGCGCTCGAGAATGCTGGCAAACTGTGGATCATTATCAAAATCAGAGCCGCGGAAATAACGGTAATTGTCGTTGGATGGATCAGCCAGAGCCTGCTGATAGGCAAATGAATTTTGGCCAAATTGAGCTTCAAGGCTTTCGAGATAAGCGGAGTGAAATGCCAGCTCATCCTCATCGCGCAATCCGTCGAGCCCAACATCCTGGAATTGGCGTGAGCCGGCTATGTTGCTGAAATTATCAACCAACGCCTGCAATCTGGGAACTCTACCCCAGATTGTTTCATCGGTAAGTTCAGCGATTTCTTCCGGATCATCGCTGGTTGGAAGGCCGTGCTCAAATGCTTTTCTTGAATCGCGCAATACATCTTCGGAAATATCTCCCAGGTTAAAGTAAAGTTCACCCCCGGTAGTTTGCCCTTCGGTGAAGGGATCCATCATCCAAAACTCGATATACTCAACATTTGTAGCCTCAAAGTCGGTAGATTCAATTTTTCGCATAATCCCGCCCCATCGCGACTGAGGATCATTGAGATTTCCATCGGCGTCGATACCGGCAGATATGCCCGAAACACCTTCTACATCATAATTGTAAGGCCCTCTTTCCGACGGATAAAAAGCAAGATTGAGAATATTGATATTGGTGGGTATTCCATTGGGAACATCGCGGTTGGGAAATACTTCGGTTTCGAGCACCTGCCTTACAAGGTTGCTCGACAGTTCGTCGAGGTTGATGTTGGGAGGCCTGAGGCTTCCGGTTTCATCATAAAAAATGGGATCGATGATGTACCATGCAAGTTTTGCACGATTGTAGCCAACTGCAAGCCCTGTATTGGTAGCCGCTTCGGGGAACAAAGCAGATTCGGTTTGTTTCTGGGGTGTGCTTGCAAGAAACCAGAAAGCCATATTCTTTAAGTCGATGGTTGATTTGCTGCCTTCGAAATCATCAATGTAAGTGGTTCCGGTTCGCCCGATCACTTTTGGGTGGCCGGGAATGAAGTGGGCAAATTCACCATCGATGGAAACACGCGATTCTTCTTTGGTTTCGTAAAACGGGAGCGCATCTACCATGCGTGTTATTAACCGGGAATTGGTTTGGTAGGCAAAATCCATTCCCCAAATTGTATTCGAAATGGGGTCGTCGCCATAGTTGACTTTTTGTGTCAGAGGCCGCTCGGTAAGGTTGAGGATGGTACCACCAATATTGAAGTTGTCATTGATCCGGTAATCAATATGTGTTCCCATGAGACGCTTGGTCTGGATATTAAAAAACGACTGGCTCTCGAGCGAAATATTGATAGGTGTTCCGGAGTTCAAAATGCCTTCATTGATAATATTAACCCTTCCCAATGTGTAATCTACGGTAAAATCGATATTTTCCTGAAGTGGTACCCCGCCGGCAGTAACCTTTACCGAACCCTGAGGGACATTCATGGCGTTGAGCGAAATTTCGGAACCTGACGAAGATTTATAAAAACCCTGGATAATGAATTTGTTTCTTTCGGGATATTGCTGAGCGCCATTTTTTGTGAGGGTATAGAGTGAGTCGTAGGCAAAGCGATCAGCAATTTCATCGTCGCCGATTTTGGCTCTGAGGTAACTACCAAATGGCTGAAGGCTTGTAAAATAAACTCTTCCGTTGGAGGCCTGGATGGTTCCTCCCTCCGTGGCGGCCCCATCGATAAAATCGAAAATACCATCATTGGGTGGGTTGAGCTGCGGATCGAGGTTATCGAAATTCAACGCTTGTATCAGTGGCACTCCGTCGATTAATCCCGCATCGGTGAGGTAGCTGGTAGGCACTCCATTTTCGTTTCCCGAAAAAAAGATGTTGAGGATGAAATCTTCTTTTTGCACCTGAAAAGCTCCGATGTTGTAAACATTTTTCATCATCAGATCCCAGAGGGGAACTTTCGTGTTCAGCGTAACGCTTTTCAGCAGTTTTACAATAAGTGTGTTGGGAGCATTGATTCCTTCATCGGAAAATTCACCTACCTGATATATCGTCGTATCGCCAATTACATTGTATTGATAGGCTACTGCCAGCACCTGATCGGAATTGAGGGTTGAGTTGAGCGAAATAAAACCCAGCTTACTGTTAAAGGTGTACTCGTTCTGATTGAGCTTTCGTGCATTTTCTACCTTAACAAAATCAATACCCGAACTAAATAAAAAAGGAGGGCCTTCGAGGGTAGTAGAAACGCTGTTGATATCTCTGATCAGGTTTTCACTTTGCCGCAACATCTGCATCAGATTGTTGGATTTGTTCATATCCGGGAAACCGGAGGTTCCGGGCATAATACCGTTGTTATAGGGGTTGCGTTCGCCCAAATCCTGAAAAGCGACAATATTTCTGTTCTCGGTAACTGCGGCTCCGATATTGGTTACCCATACTTCAATTTTTGTAATGTTGATGTTCGATCTGATAATCGGCAGTTCGGTTAGGGCCGAATCATAATTCTGCACAAAATACTGTCCCAGCAAAAAGTGCTTGTTTTCTTCGTATTCATCGGTGTTGAGGCTGAAGGTATTGGTTTGCCCTCCTCCCTGCACGGTAATATTGGATGTTTCGCTTTTTTGCTCCGAATAGACAGCTGTTACTGTAGCACGTCCAAATTTCAGTTGTGTCTTTATACCGAAAAGTGCCTGACTACCTGTTATCAGGGTACTGTTGAGAGGAAGGGTTACGTTACCGGCTTCGATGAGCTGTATGATTTCGTCTTCCTTTCCCTCGTATTTCAGGTTGAGTTTATTTTCAAATTCAAAAGTAGCTTCTGTATTGTAATTGGTTTGGAACTCGATTTTATCACCAATTTTTGCCAACACACTCATTTGAATATTTTGCTGAAAATCGAAGTTCACCACATTGCGCTGCCTTACGTTGAGGGTTGGGTCATCGCGGCGGTTGCCAAGTATTCCGAAGGTAAGTTCGGCCGACCCCTGCGGCCTGATATCAATAGTATTGGATCCGAAAATCCGCTCGAAGGCCTCGCCACCAATATAAATCTGGGGGATGATACCGTCGCCAGAAGCCCCGGCGCCTGATGCCATGGATCTTTCGCGCCAGTAATTATTAATTGACCGTTCGAGATTAAACTTCTTGTACTCCTCGGGGGTCATTGAATAAGGCGGCCGGTAGTCAAGATTTCCTATTCTTCGTCTGAGGATGTATTCGTTGGTTTCGGGGTCGTACTCTACCTCAGTTTTTACATTGGAAGGTTCGTTCAGAAACAAAGGGGATTTTGGAGGTTCATCAGAGGCATTGTTGGAGTTATCCCGAAAAGGGAACACCAATTCGGTACTATCGTTATTTTGCAACAAAACCGAGGGTGCAAGAATAGCTGATTTTCGCAGCGATTGTTCAGGAGAGCTTGCCCATGCAATATTTAACAGAACCAGAAAACCAGCGGTTAAAATCAGGTATGTAATTCTTTTGCTCAAATAATTCCCGTTAAAGTGTTTTTATTTCCGCAGCATCACTCAATTTGACATCACGTTGTCGGATTTCAATAAAAAAAAGAAGAGAAACTAATTCTCTTCTCCCTGGTTAAAACGCATGATTTTTTCGCAATTCATTATAAAATTTTCAAAGCATTCTTAATTAAATCCTCTACAGCCATGGCCGGATTTTGTTGTAGCAATTTGTCCAAAGCCTTTACAGCAGCCGCCTTCCCGAAGCCAAGCGTAGTAAGTCCAATTAACGCCTCATCCTTATGTGTATTGTGTGTACTTCCCAAAAATTCGGGGGCGGTGGTTTCCTTCCCGATTTTGTCTCTCAGGTCAACAATAATGCGCTGGGCAGTTTTGCTGCCTATGCCTTTTACCGAACTTAACGCCGAAAGATCTCCCATTTGAATAGCGGCGATGATCTTTTCGGGAGACAGGGACGATAGCATGAGTATGGCAGTATTATTTCCAACTCCCGAAACAGATATCAGTAATCTGAACAGGCTGCGTTCGGCTTCCTGAAAAAAGCCATAACATACAAGCCCTGTTGGTGTGGTTGCTTCAATTTTGAAAGATAGTTGAGTGAAAAGTTTTGCTTCTTCAAGGTCTTTTAT
>JAGYLT010000211.1 GCA_018400545.1 Bacteroidales bacterium | reverse complement strand
ACACCGGCCGGGCAACGTGACAGATCAAGCTGCAACCCCTCCTGAGCGCCTTCATGAATATCAATGGTGCCCCTGAGCATCTGGCCTTCACTGTTCCAGACTTCTACTTTACTGTCTGCCTTCAGACCGGTAATCGTTACTGAGCCATGGGCCGGGTTGGGGAATACAGCAATTTGCTGTTCTGCAAAGTCATTATTTATTCCGCTTGGCGTAGCCTTGATCAACTTCGACATACCAAAATTCACAAATACACCATTGCTTTGCGGGAAGCTAATATCGTAAGCACCATGCACCTCAAATTCCTCGCCGGTTGAAGGCCTGAAGACCCTCAAAGAAACGGGTTCATTTTCTGTAAATCCATCAACAGCAGTCGTGAGCGGATCATCGCCGAACAGCACAAGTGCATCATTGATACCGTTCATCTCCATGTAGCCTGCGCAAATGCCGCTGCTGGTAAATGCACCCAGGATATCACCATTTTCGAAATCAGATGTCCAATCCCGGTCAACGGCAATGGTATGCGTTGCTGGTGTATAGTGCAGGTCATTCCAGATGCTTTGGTTCTTGGGCCTGCGGATGGACGAAATGACCGAGGATTTGGTATCGGTGCATGTGTCAAACTCTACGGTGAATGGTTCGTCGGATCGGATGCAATAAGCTTTGCCAGGCATCAGGTCGCCAATGGTGTTCAGCCCCAGGCTTGGCCAGTAAACGCCGGTTCCGGCAATCTCCTTGATCATATTCACATTGGATAACTGGCCGTTAAACAACGATTCTATCTCAACCGGGCAGGAACTGATTACGGGCAAATAACCCCATCCCTGGGTAATCGTAATAACGCGGTTGTCGTTTTCGATACCCAGCAACTCAAAATTAACATCTCCGGTAAAGTTCACCTCATAACCCGACTGCGAATTCCAAAGTTGCATCGTGTTAATGTTTTGTCCTGGAAAGTAAATTCCATCGTGGTTTTTTGCCAGAATAAATTCCGGATAGCCCCCGAAAATATCTTCCACATCCAGGTTGTAAGGCTCGATATATCCTGACAGGCCACTCCAGCCTGCAGGTACTGCTATCTCCTGATGTTCGTAAACGCGAACCTTTGCAAGGTTCGACATGGTTGACCCGCATTCGTTGGTAAGCTCGCAATAATAATATCCGGCATCGTCGAAATCAACATCCTCCAATAATAATGTTGGCAGTGTTTCGCCTGGCAACAGGCCGTCCGGACCAAACCACTGGAAGCTTTCGGCATGTTTTGGAATAATAACTAATGGCACATCCTCGCCTACCAGGGCGTTCACATCCTCTATATCCCAGACCAGTTCCGGCAGTTTATTTACCTTAAGCTGCATCTTATTGGAAACGTAAACCTCACAAGGTTGCAACGAAAGTGCAGTAAGTGTAAGATCGACGAACACCTCGCTGATATCATCGGGGCCTGGCGTATATTTGGTGTTCAGGACTAAAATGTTATCAAAGGTTCCATCTCCGGATGTACTCCATTCCAGTGATGCATAGTTGGTAGCAGTAGCCTGGTCGATGACGGCCGTTTCATTTTCACAAATGGTAAGATCCGGCCCGGCATTAACTACAGGCATAGCCAGTGGCAAAACGTTAACGGAATCGATAGCCGGATCGCATCCTTCAAATGGTTCAACCGAAAGGTACAGTTTAAATGCTTCACCCGTTCGGTCTGTTGGGCCAAGGATATAATCTGGCGAAGTTATGTTGGGTCGCTCGAAGTATCCGTCTCCTGAGGATGACCACTGAATGGAAGTGAAGTTACCAACAGATCCGTTTACCTCGACTATGGTATCGTTTGCGCAAACCGGGATATCTTCTCCGGCATCGGCAATGGCATTGCTGCAATCTTCAGCAAAGGTGATTTCTAAATTATCCGAATAGTCGATAGTACATGGTCCAACAGGAGATGCCTGAACTATGAGTTGTATAGATCCGGACATCAGGTCAACCATCGAAATATAATAGGTTGGGTTCACAAGCTTATCATCATCAAATGATCCGGTCCCGTTGGTTGTTGCCCACTGCACAAGATCTGTATGTTCGGCATAAGCATCAGAAATGTAATATTCCATGTGTGTTTCCGGAATAGTATTGTCGCTACCGGCATATATATCAGGCTCCTTCTGGATATGCAGGTTCATTACATCCGTATCGTTGATACATGGTGCCTCGGCAAATCCCTTTATTTGAAGCGCTACCTCACCCTGTGCAATATCAGCTAATCCGGGTGTGTATTGAGGGTGCATGAGTGTAGGATCGTCAAAAGTACCATCTCCTGATGTTGTCCAAAGTATTGAAGAGGTAAAATAGGCCGTTGCTGTTTGGGGTGTGAAAAATAAGTTTTCACAAATGGTCTGATCCTCGCCAGCGTTCACCATGGCATCAATACAGCTGTCGCTTTGAAGTACGGTAAGCATTAGGGTATCGGCTGTAGCCTGATCGCAGGGTTCCGTTTGCACTACATGTAGAATCAGCAATACAGTATCCAGTGAGACGTCCAGAATATCCGGATAATAGATTGTATTAACTGCGTTATTATTTTCAAAGGTTCCGAATCCTGAAGTTGACCAGAAAACAGAAGTATAATTATCTGCTTCCGCTGAATTGAGTGCAAAACTTTCATCCTGCAACACAGTATCGTCGTCTCCGGCGTAGGCTTCTGGTCCCTCCATAATATTAATCTGAAGACATTCACTTAGCACCGGACAATTACCTGCACCGGTGAGTGTAAGACAAACTTCGGTGCCAAATTGTGCAAGGTCATTTGGCCCCGGATAATAAGTTGTGTTGGGATCTGACGCATCATCAAAAGTTCCGTCTCCGTTGGTTTCCCAAAGTGCTGAGATGTAGTTTTCAGCTTCAACGGATAGCACTGCCGGTTGTCCGCTGCAGATTTCCGGATCGTCGCCGGTTACAAGTTCAGGGCTTTCGTAAATAAGCAACTCCAGACAATCAGTACTGCCTGCACAGGGTGATACGCCTTCGGCAGACAAACACAGTGTAAGGTTGCCGTTTTCGATGTCTGACTGACCCGGAATGTAATTTGTGTTTAGTGCTTCAGGATTGTCAAATGTTCCATCACCACTGGTGGTCCAGATGAGTGAACTATAAAAGTCTGCGCTTCCTTCCAGTTCAATGATTTCCGATTCGCAAACTGCAATATCAGTTCCGGCATCTACAATCGCTTCACCAAAAATACTTACTTCAAGGCAGTCGGTTGTGCTGCTGCAGCCGTTCATTCCATTGGCCTTCAGGCAAAGGGTTACATTCCCTGTCTGTAAATCCTGAGCACCTGGCGTGTAAACGGGGTTGGGCAACTGTGGATTGTTATAGTTGCCGTCTCCGCTCGTAGTCCAGAAAAGTCCGGAATGGTTGGAAGCAGAGCCTGAGAGTATTACCTGTTGCCCTTCGCAGATGGTGATATCTTCACCGGCAAAAGATTCCGGTTGTTGTTGGAAATTGATGTTAAGGCAATCTGTGGCAGGATCACAAAAATCACTACCAAAAGCATGCAGGCAAAGTGTAGCCTGTAAACCTGCAGAATCGTCCGGCCCCGGATAATATATCGTATTGAGATCGGTTGCATCTTCGAAGGTTCCGTCACCGTTGGTTTCCCAAAGATGTGAACCCGCACTGGTGACAAGTCCGGAAAGGGTGACTTCCTCACCAATACAAAGGTTTTGATCGTTTCCGGCATTGGCAGTCGGAGCAGTTTCTATGGATACCTGGAAGCATGCCTCACTACCTGAACAGCCATTCAAACCAAATGCTTCAAGGCATAATGAAACAGTGCCTGCAGCAATATCTTCTGCGCCCGGTGTGTAAGTTCCGGTTTCTGATCCGCTATCTGAGAAAATACCATCCCCTGATGTTGTCCAGTTGAGGGATTCGAAATTTTCAACCAGGGCGTTGAGCTCAACGATTTCATTTTCGCAAATGGTTATGTCTTCCCCGGGCATTACCACCGGAAGATTTTGTATTTCGATGTTCATGCAGTCCACTACATCGTCACAATTTGACAGGCCGGAAGCCGTCAGGCAAACCTCCACAGCGCCATTTTGGATATCCTGTGCGCCCGGGAAGTAAGTATTCGTCAGGCCTCCGTTATCAATGAAGGTACCATCACCGTTAGATGACCATGTGAGGAGGTCATAATTTTCAGCGGAGGCTGTTAGTTCAGCGGATGCTCCTTCACAAATCATGAAATCTTCCGGAAGTTCTACAACAGCAACTGATTGAAGCACCAGCTGCATGCAGTTGTTGTGAGGCGGGCAAAATTCCGAACCGGTTGCTGTGATACAGAGTTCTGCACCACCATTGGTCACATCTTCCTGACCAGGCGTATAAATCGGGTTGAGTGAGGTTTTGTCGTCGAAAGTACCGTCACCGGATGTGTTCCATAGGAATTGGGATGCATTTTCTGCAGATGCGTTAAGTTGCGCCGTTGCTGTTTCGCAAATGGTCATATCATCTCCTGCATTGGCTACCGGGAGTTGGTCGATGGTGAGCAAAAGCTGATCTGTAGTATTTTCACACAGATCTTCAGCGAAGACATTTAAAGTAAGTTCAACCGCACTTGCAGTGATGTCGTTGCCACCAGGGAAATAGGTTGTGTTCAGGTCTTCCGGATCATCAAAGGTTCCGTCACCGGAAGTTGCCCAGAATGTTGCACTGAAGTTTTCAGCAAATCCATCAAGCACAACCACATCCGATTCACAAATGATTTGATCATCTCCGGCATTGGCCACCGGTGCTGTTTCAATCGTCAATGTTAAGCAGTCGGAAGTATCATCGCAGGATCCGTTGGCAAAGGCATTCAGGCAAAGATTAACTGTTCCGTTCAGGATATCTTCATCACCCGGCGTGTAAACCGCATCC
>JAGYLT010000210.1 GCA_018400545.1 Bacteroidales bacterium | reverse complement strand
TGTACAAGCGGGTTCCCTGCGACACTTTTGCCATGCCCACCTACGCCCATAACAAAATTGGTGAAATTCCCCAGGTTGAGGAAACTTTTGGCTACCTCAACACGGCATATCCCTGCATTAACGATCATCAGCTTGCCATCGGCGAATCCACGTTTGGTGGCCGGCCACAATTGCAATCCGACAACGGTCTCATCGACTGCCAGCGGCTTTGCAAACTCATGTTGGAGCGCTGCACCACAGCCCGCGAAGCGATTGAAATGGCAGGTGAACTCACCAAAGAATACGGCTGGAACGATGCAGGTGAATGCCTTACCATTGCCGACAAAACTGAGGTATGGCATTTCGAGATTGTGGGACCGGGAAAAGGAAACACAGGCTCGATCTGGGTTGCTCAGCGCGTTCCGGATGAACATGTGGCTGTGAATGCCAATGCCAGCACCATTAAGGAAATTGATTTGGAAAGCTCTGACTATTTTATGGCTTCCGAAAACATTTTCGACATGGCTGTGGACAGTGGATGGTGGAACAAAGAAGAGGAACCATTCCGGTTCTGTTATGCCTATGCTCCGGACAGCCGGACTTCTGTTGCTGCCCGCCGCCGCGAGTGGCGCGTGTTCGATCTGCTGGCACCCTCGCTGAAGCTGAACCCCAATTCGGAAAACTATCCCTTTTCTGTTGAGCCGGACGAAAAAGTAAGCATGCAGGATCTCGTGAATGTGTTTAAGGATTATTACCAGGGAACACCTTACGATATGCGGCGAAATATCACTGCACCGGATGAAGACGGAAAACAGGTGATTTCTCCGCTTGCCAATCCATTCATGCCCTACGACGAACTTGAAATCATGGACGTGAGCGGTGGGTGGTATCACACTTCTGATGATGGGCATATCCGTTTTCTCGGAGAACGCACCATCGCACGCTGGTACACCATGTATGCAACCATTATCCAGTGCCGCGACTGGCTGCCCGATGAAGTTGGCGGCGTGGTTTGGCTGGCCATGGACAATGTGGCTTCTTCGATCTACATCCCGGTGTATTGTTCGGTGATCGACCTGCCCGAATCGTATAAAACACCCGGCAGGCCCAATGGCTACACCACCGAATCAGCATGGTGGGCTTTCAACCGGCTTGGAACGCTCACAGCCCAACGCTGGGGCGACATACGCCATGATGTGGACGCCGTTTGGAATCCGTGGCAAAAGGAACTTTTCGAACAACAGGCCGAAATAGAACGACAGGCCCTTGATTTGTACAATCCAAAAAAACCGGAAAAAACCAGGGAGTTCCTCAACGATTACACCAATGAATGGGGAACAAAAGTGGTGGATAAAGCCTGGAAACTGGGCGATTTTATCTGGACAAAATATGATGAGAAATTTTAAGCGATTGTAATTAAGTTTTTTATAGAATTTGATCAAAGCCTCCGGAAAACAATTCGGGGGCTTTGATGTTTCTGCTCAAAATTAACATTATGCGAGGTTTCAGGCTGGCCATTTTCTTAACGGTATTTTTTCTGCTTTACGGCTCATTCAATCTGTATATTTATTTTGGAGCCATTAAGGCATTGAAAACGTTTGCATCCCCGATCCGGATAAACATTTTTATCGGATTTTTCTATTTCGTCGTATTTTCCTATCCCATAGCAAGAATTGCCGGAAAGTGGCTTCCGCAAAAGCTTTCTGATTTTTGGCGTTTATTGGAGGCATGTGGTTTGCCGCCATGCTTTATCTGATCATGGCGCTCGTTGTAATCGATTTGGGTGGCCTGGGGATTTCATTCATACCTGCGCTTGATAATCTGATTTCCTCGAATATTTCACTGGTTAATACAATCCTGTTTCTCACAGTAGCTGCTGTTGTGATGAGTCTTTTGATTTACGGATATGCGAATGCAACCCATCCTAAAATTAAAAAGCTGGAACTTGACATATCGAAAAATCCCGGACATTTAAAATCGTTGCACATCGTTTTTGCGTCTGATATTCACCTTGGGCATGTCATCGGTAAAAAAACCCTGGATAAAATCATCGACAGTATAAACAGCCTCCAGCCTGATGTCGTTTTATTCCCGGGTGATCTGGTGGATGAAGAATTAAAACCGGTAATGGATAAAAAACTGGGAGAGAACTTCAAAACGTTAAGCCCAGGGTACGGAGTATTTGCCGTTACCGGAAATCATGAATACATTGGCGGCGCTGACCAGGCTGTTGGTTATCTTTCAAAATTTGGCATCAAATTCCTTAGGGATGAAATGGTTAAAATTGCCGACAGGTTTTATATTGCCGGTCGTGAAGACATCAGCATCTCATCTTTCGAGGGCAAAAAACGAAAAACAGTTCAGGAGTTGCTCAATAATTATCAACCTGAGCTTCCGGTAATCATGATGGATCATCAGCCCATTGCCCTGTCCGAAGCTGCCGGAGCCGGCGTGGACCTCCAGGTTTCCGGGCACACCCACCATGGACAAATGTGGCCCTTGCAAGCCATCACAAAAAGGGTTTTTAAACTGAGCTGGGGGTATCTCAAAATCGGGGAAAGCCATTTTTATGTTTCATCGGGAGCCGGAAGCTGGGGACCCAGGGTGCGCATCGGTAATGCTCCTGAAATTGTATCAATCAAATTGAATTTTCCGGCTTAACCAAAAACCTGCCAATTCCTCTCGGCGGATATCAATTTTTCTTACCCCCTTTTACATTTTCTAACTGCCACAAGTCCAATACTTTCTGACTATTTAAAATGATTTCATATTTTGAGATTAACTACCTGTTTCATTGATGGTTAATAAATCTTAATTTTTTTTCATCTGTGGGTATGGAAACCGAACAAATAAATGTATGTACCTTTGTTGCCTAAAAAATGATAGTCAATAAAATGACGGATAACAAAGAACAAATCAAGGAATTAGAAGAGGTTGTCATCCGGTTTTCAGGTGACTCCGGTGACGGTATGCAACTTACCGGCACCCTCTTCTCCGACACATCAGCTTTATTGGGAAACGACCTGGCAACTTTTCCCGATTACCCGGCTGAAATTCGTGCACCACAAGGAACCGTGGGTGGAGTATCCGGTTTTCAGGTTCATTTTGGGCACGCCGAAGTGAACACACCCGGCGACTATGCCGATGTGCTTGTTGCCATGAACCCCGCAGCTTTAAAGGCAAACCTTAAATGGATCAAAAGGGGTGGAACCATCATCATTGATATTGATAGTTTCACCGAGAAAAATATAGAAAAGGCAGGATGTGTAAGCGATCCGCTTAAGCAGCTTGGTTTTCGTGATTTCAATGTAATCAAAGCCCCGATCACTACATTAACCCGCGAGTCGCTTAAAGGGTTAAACCTCGACACCAAAAGTATCCTGCGGAGCAAAAACATGTTTGCCCTTGGAATGGTTTACTGGCTGTTTCACAGGCCACTGGAATTTACACAGAAGTTTTTTGAAGATAAATTCAAGAAAATTCCTGTGGTTATCGAGGCCAACAAGATTGTGCTGAAAGCCGGATATTATTATGCTGAAACCGTCGAGGCACTGCATCCGTCATACAGCGTCGCCCCGGCGAGGATCGAAACCGGTACTTACCGCAACATAAACGGGAATACTGCAACAGCGTGGGGTTTGATTGCGGCAGCGGAAAAAGCCAATCTTAATCTTTTCCTCGGATCATACCCAATTACACCTGCCAGCGAAATCCTTCAGGAACTTTCGAAGCGCAAAGATTTGGGGGTGAAAACTTTCCAGGCCGAGGATGAAATTGCTGGGGTTTGTACAGCTATCGGAGCCAGCTTTGCCGGAAACCTTGCTGTTACAACGACTTCCGGACCCGGACTCTCACTCAAAACAGAAGCCATCGGGTTGGCCATCATTGCCGAGCTCCCGTTGGTGATTGTAAACGTTCAGCGTGGTGGACCTTCAACCGGACTTCCCACCAAAACCGAACAATCTGACCTGATGCAGGCGCTATACGGACGCCATGGTGAAAGTCCGTTGGTGGTAATCGCAGCCAGTTCACCCTCCAATTGTTTCAAATTTGCCTACGAAGCAGCACGTCTTGCTTTAGAACATATGACCCCGGTTATCCTGCTCACAGACGGCTTCCTGGCCAACGGCTCAGAACCCTGGAAAATTCCGGATGTGGACAACATGACTGAAATCAAAGCACCAATTGTTGAAGAAGGTGCAGCGGATTATCAGCCCTATCGCAGGCTTAACGAAGAAATGCTTCGCGGTTGGGCAGTACCCGGAACAAAAGGCCTTGAGCACCGGCTTGGCGGATTGGAAAAAATGGCCGTTACAGGAAACGTTTCATATGTGCCAGAAAACCATCAGGTGATGACATATGAAAGGGAGAAAAAAATTGAGATGGTGGTAAACAGCATCCCCGACATCAAAGTACAGGGTGATACTGACAGTGAATTACTGATGATAGGGTGGGGCGGAACATACGGACACCTCTACACCGCATTTAGAGAATTGAAAAAAGAAGGCTATAAGCTTGCATTAGCGCACTTCAACTACATTAAACCACTCCCCGCAAATACCTATGAAACCCTGAAAAAGTACAAGAAATTGCTGGTTTGCGAACTTAACCTTGGACAATTCGCCAATTACCTCAGGCTGAATTTCCAGGATCTTGAATTTATGCAGTACAACAAAATCCAGGGTTTGCCTTTCACTATTAGCGAGTTAAAAGAAGAAATCTTAAAAGCACTTCAGGAGAAATAAACATGGAAGAACAGGTAAAAATATCTCCAAAAGATTTTAAAAGCGACCAGGAGGTCAGGTGGTGTGCAGGCTGTGGAGACCACGCCGTATTAAATGCAGTTCACCGTTCGATGGCCGAGCTTGGCCTTCCCAAAGAAAAATATGTGGTGATATCGGGAATTGGTTGCTCATCAAGATTCCCTTA
>JAGYLT010000021.1 GCA_018400545.1 Bacteroidales bacterium | reverse complement strand
CCCACCCCGATTCTCCTCAAAATGACGTCCTGCCAATTAATTCATTAAAAAAGAAAATTTACCCACCAACCTTTCGTTAATAAAAATCAACTGAAAACCGGTTTTGAATTCATGAAGAAATCAATACTTGTACTACTTTTAATCACAGGGATTTTCGGCTTCCGGCAGGCCAATGCCCAGCAGGTGATCGGTGCGTTGATCGGTGGGTTTAATGCCACACATGTGGAAGGAGATGATGTATTTGGTTTTCGGAAATTTGGATTAAATGCCGGAGCTTCTGCCATAGTACCATTTGCGGAGAAGTGGTCATTTTCCATCGAAACCATTTACACTCAAAAAGGCAGCTTTCATAAAGAGGGCGGCCGTGGCATGGATTACCGCTATCGCCATGATTATAATCATTACAAACTGGTTTTGAATTACCTGGAAGTTCCGGTGATGGTGCATTTTCAGGATAAAACCGGGCTGAAAGCCGGACTTGGGGTATCCTACAGCAGATTGATCGAGGTGAAGGAATGGGAAGACCACGTGCGGATAGCCACAACCACACTTAATGGCGGGCCCTACGATTTAAACGACTACAACGGAATTATCGATATCCAGATACCCATTTATAAACAACTCAAGTTTAATGCACGGTACGCTTTTTCGCTGTTCAAAATTCGGGAACGCCAATACCAGAATGTGGACCCCGGTGAAGTAAAAATCCGAAAGCAATACAACCGCGTGCTTACGTTCAGGGTAATGTGGTTTTTCAACGAGGAATCATCCCGCCGGAGCCGCATCAGAGGGAGATTTTAGGCTTAAAAAGTTCAATTTCAGTTATTTCTTTTCATAAAAATGCATCTCGCGGATGTATTCCCAAACTTTTGCCGGCACCATATATCGCATATCTTTTCCATCGGCAATGGCCTTTCTGATAAAGCTCGACGAAATCTCGAGCTGCGGAGCATTAAAATATTCTATGGATGGATGATTCCGGTATTTTCCCGGATCAAACCCCGGGCGCTTGTAAATGTAAATACGGTAATATTCCAGCAGCACATCGTAGTTTTTCCATTTGTGAAACGATCCCAGAATATCCGTCCCGGCGATCAATACAAACTCACGATTGGGATGTTTTTCACTTAGCCAGGTTAGCGTATCAATAGTGTAGGAGGGTTTGGGCATTTTGAATTCGATATCCGAAACCCAAAAATCCGGATCGTCCTCGATAGCGGTTTTCACCAGCATCAGTCGGTGGTGATCGGCGAGCAGGCTGTTTTTTTCCTTGAGTGGATTTTGCGGTGAGATCACAAACCAAACCTGGTCGAGGTCAGTGAATTCGCGCATGTATGCTGCCACAATCATATGGCCGGTATGTATGGGATTGAAGGATCCAAAAAAGAGTCCGGTTTTTTGCTTTTTCATCCTATGTTATAACTTAAGTGTTAAACAAAGTTAGTGAATCTCACGAACTATTTCATTTCTGATTTCGTTTAAGTAATATACTGAAATTGCCAATATGATCAGATCACTACACCAAACTAAAACATACTATTATGGAACGCAAATCAAGAAAACATACTGTAAACCAATTGCTTGAAATTTTGTATGATCATTTTACTACCGAGGAGATCAACACGAACCCCAAAATCAGGAAAATCAGGGACAAACTTTTTGAAATCAAGCTGAAAACCATCAATGGCGGTAAGGTAAAAATTGAAAATTCCGATGAGATTTCAAATCTGATGCAAACGGGCTAAGAAAGCTCAATGGTTTATTTCCTGTATGCTTTCAGCATTTTTCTAACTTTCCTCAAAAATAGGAATGATCCTGAAATGGTAACATGATTGCCACTGATCGAAACCCTCATTTTCTGAGAAGACCACATCAATAAATTATACACCGAAGGTTTAAAGATCAGTTGTCCATTTTTCCTTGCCGGGTGTTTAAAACCAAATTGGCGGATAATAAAACTTATCAACTCATCGGCACCCCTGACGTCCTCAAAATCTATTTTCATGGAATCTCTCAGGATGGTGATGGTAATTAAGGGAATAAATACCAGGTTGTATATGCCAAACATCAGGCTTCCTGAAAGTTCCAGAATAACCTCATTGAGAGATGCATGTGTTAAATACTTAATCAGGTTTGCGATACCAAAATCGATGGCAACCATAACGCCCACAGTTATCAGCAACGAATCGAGGAGCGAAAATTTTTCAGGAGGAATGCGCTGGATGCGCTTTATCACAAAATCGCGGCCGGATTCGGATACTTCCGTTAACTGATCAATTCGAAACTCGTCCGGATAAATCGAAGGCAGCATAAAAACGTTATACCGCTCCGCAATATTTTTCAGGACCACGTCAGAAACCAGTTTCAGTTTTCTGCCGTTTGTTTGCCCCAGTGCTGAATGTGCGGATTGTGATAAACAAATCCCGCCCGGAACACAAATCTGTTGCAATCTGGCTGCGATGTTTACACCATTTCCAAAAATGTCGCCATCCTTTTCGATGACGTCTCCCACATGTATGCCAATTCTTACAAGCAGCCGCTGTGCATCAGAATGTTCGTTATTGTAGGTTTTAATTTCATCCTGCAACAACTGCGTAGCTGTGTATGCGTCGTTTACCGAATTAAAAACGGCCAGCATGCCATCGCCCATTTTTTTGATGATATTCCCGCGGTAACCCGAGAAAATCTCCTCAGCCATCCGATTATGAAAATCAAGCATCTTCAGGGTGGCCGATTCATTTTTGCTCATTAAATCGGAATAACCCACAATATCCGTAAAAACGATGGTGGAAAGCTTTCTGTTCGGTTCAGCAGTCATTTTTTCAATTCAAAAAGTTTTTAATGGTTTCATAAGTTTCATTTACGGCAGCATCCAGATCGCGATTCACAATAATTTTATCAAACCGGGGGGCATACGTCAGTTCATGATTTGCCTTAGAAACCCTTTTTTTGATGGTTTCATCATCGTCAGTGCCCCGTCCGCGCAATCTTTGTTCCAGTTCATCAATACCGGGTGCCTGGATAAATAGTGCGAGGCAACGATCATTAAACTGTTTTTTAATGTTCAGTCCGCCAACCACGTCCACATCAAAAATAATGTGGTTTCCTCCGGCCCAGATACGGTCGGCCTCCGACCGCAATGTGCCATAAAAGCTGCCGGGATATACTTCTTCCCACTCAATAAACTCATTCCTGCTGATTTTGTTCCTGAAATCTTCAACAGTCAGAAAATAGTAATCTTTACCGTGAACTTCACCCTTCCGGGGATCCCGGCTGCAGGCCGATACCGAGAATTCGATGTTAAGATCGCTTTTCAGGATTTGCTTTACGATCGATGTCTTGCCCGAGCCCGACGGGGCCGAAACCACGATGAGTTTTCCGTTCATGGTTACAAAATATTAAACAGTTGTTCCTTAATTTTTTCGAGTTCATCTTTCATCTGTACCACCAGTTTCTGGATATCCGAGTTGTTGGCCTTGGAGCCGATGGTATTGATTTCGCGACCGATCTCCTGGCTGATAAAGTTTAGCTTTTTGCCATTTGAGGTGTTTGCTTCTGAAAGTGTTTGCAAAAAGTAGTTGCAATGGTTGCTTAACCTGACCTTTTCTTCGGTGATATCAATTTTTTCGAGGTAGTAAATGATTTCCTGTTCAAAACGGTTTTCATCGATTTTCACCTCTTCAAAAAATTTTTCAAGGTCATGCCTGAGTTTGATTTTAATTTTTTCGATACGCTGATCTTCAAAATTTTCTACCGATTCCAGCAGCGTATTTATGATCATGATCCGCTTTTTGAAATCATTTTCAAGGGATTTTCCTTCTTTTATCCGCGATTCATCGCAATTGTTGATGGCTTCGGTGATGATGTGAAAAACGCCTTCCCACTCTTCCTGTTCCAGCTTTTCCGGAACTGCCTGTACCACCTCAGGAAGCTTCAGGATGGCCGCCAGCAACTGGTTGTTTTCACCAAGATTCATTTCCTTTTGAACCGCACTGATTTCCTGGTAATATTTTTTAACAAGCTCACGGTTAAGTTCGTACGAATCATTGGCATCGTTTTCATCCACCGAAATGGTGATTTCAATTTTTCCCCGCTCCAGATTGTTTTGCAGTAGCGACCTGATTTCCAGTTCTTTTTCCTTATAAATTTGAGGAAATCTGGTAAGCATATCAAACTGCTTGCTGTTCAGGGTTTTTATTTCAATGGTGTATTTCCGTTTTCCGGATTCGCCACTGGCCATGCCGTAGCCCGTCATCGATTTTATCATATGTTTTATTTTTCAGCAAAGATAGCCTAAAAACTGCTGCTGCCTTTTTGCAATGCGTATGCCGGAAGGTAATCTCAATCATGGAATGTTCAAAATGTATGATGCAGGAAATATAAATATCTGTTCAAAAGGCAATAATCGGAACGGCATATCAGCATTAGCTTACGTGGCTTTTATCGGGTTAATGTAAAAAGAAAAATATGTTAAAAAAATTTAATCACCTAAAAAAATTGTACTTTTGAGTGCCTGATTTTTCTAAACCTAAACCTAAAGCGACTATGATAAAGGGGGTTATCATTGAGGACGAGCAAAATGCCAGGGAGACGATACGGATTTTACTGGAAAAGTATTGCAAAAATGTTGAAATTGTCGGGGAGGCTGCTGATGTTAAATCCGGTTTGGAATGCATTGAAGAACAAGAGCCGGAATTGGTATTTTTGGATATAGAAATGCCTGATGGTGATGGATTTGACTTGCTAAGCCGGGTTGATGAAATCAACTTTGATATTATTTTTACGACAGCATATTCTGAGTTTGCCGTTCAGGCTTTTAAATATAACGCCATCGATTACCTCCTTAAACCGATTGTACACGACGAACTGATAGAGGCCGTGAACCGGGCTGAACAGGAATTGCAAACCCGCGATCTTTCCAGGAAATTCAATAAATTGCTGGATTATATCAACGATAACAGAAACAGCAAGCGGATTGTGTTGTCAACAAGTGATCGTTATGATATCGTAAATGTTTCTGAGATCATCATGTTGAAATCCGACCGGAATTACACCTCTTTTTATCTTGACGATGGCCAGGTAATCAAAGTATCGAAATCCATGAAGGAGTATGCCAAAATGTTAGTCAACAATGATTTTGTAAAATCGCACCGCCAGTACCTCGTAAACGTGAATCATATCAAGTCGTTTGGCCGCACCGACACAAATTTGCTCCGGCTTACCCGAAACCTGGAAGCCCCTGTTTCTAACCGAAACAAGGAGAAGCTGCTTGAGGTCATCCACGGGATTTGATGAAAAATTGCGACACAGTCTTGTGAAGGTCATCTATTCTATATTATTCACAAAAATCCTGTTCCATTGCCACACCCTGAAGGACGTGACAACATAATTTTATAATTTTGTGAATTAAGCAGTCTATACCAATTTGGCAATTATCCCGGGCTATCTATTCAATTCATAGCAGATTTTCTCTGAACAGCATTTGTGATCTGCCTTTCCAAAACCATTTTTTTCCAAAACCCTTCGGCTGGGAATATTTTCCACATTGGTTCGGGCAACTATCTTTTTTACCAATTCATGGGTTAGTGCCCATTTGATGAGGCCACCAACCGCTTCGGATGCAAAACCATGATCCTGCATCGGTTTCAGAATGGAATAGCCGCACTCCACGACTCCGTTTTTATCGGGCGGGCCGGTAAATCCACCATTGCCAATCACCATCCTTTTGCTATTTGTAACATTCACAAAATACCAGATCAGCCAGCCACGGTGGTTTGGATTGTCATAAATCCGGTTGAAAAACCATTCCATGGTTTTCTCATTATTTTCCGGAGGAGGCCAGCCATGGGAGAATTCTGCGTTTAGCAGTTCACCCAGTTGCATGAGGTTGGTCATTTCGGCTACTGCCATGCTGTGGTCTCCGGCAATAAGCTCGAGCCTTGGTGTTTTTATGTTAAATGGGCCTGCCAAAGTTATAATTTGATGATTGATGAAGCGCCCGTTGTTGTGAGGTTACCTATCACGGGATCGCCGTAATAACGCAGAACCGAAGCCCCGCTCAGCTCTGCATCCAGGTGGTTGGTAACATGCACAGTTCCGTCAGAAGCGCCGCTCAGAATAAAGTATGCCTCCGTAGCCACAAAGTTACCCATATTTAATTTGCTCGCGCCGCTTGATTCGAGAAACAGATCATTACAGTTGCCATTCATGTTTATTACGCTTGCACCTGAAAGGTGGATGTCACAGTCGCCGGCAACCACCGCGCCTGAAAAAACACTTGCACCGGAAAGTCTCAGGGTAAAATCATCCGGTTCACCCGGGGATGAAAAACCGCTCATGGAAACCACGGAAGCTCCGCTACCAGTAATCTCTTCGATATATGGCATGGATATTTCGGCCCGCAGGGTCACATTGTTGTAATTGTTTCCATCTTCAAGTCCAATGATCAGCCAGTCGCCCGATCGCCTTACGTCCAGATAATTTACAATATTGTCATCCACAAACAGCACCACTTCGAAAGTTTCTGATTGAACAATGGTGGCATCAAAGGCATGGCTCATATCAAGCCGCTCGAAATCATCGAACGAATATTCAACATCAATCACATTGCCCGATCCTTTAACACGGCTGAAAATACCGTCTTCATCACAGACCATAAAGTGTAAGGCCGCGAAAGCCAGAACTGCCAGTATTAAAAATTGCTTTTTCATTTTAAGTAAGTTTTTATGATCAATTATCGTTATTACCACCAAGGACAGTGAAAAATGCAAAGGGTTTAAAATTCTTAAAAATCTTATTTTTAAAAAAACCTCTTTATCGTTATCTTGTTAATTTTGCACTTGAAATGAAAAAAGGGAAGTTAACATATGTTTTAGGTGTTGTGCTTGTGGCCTTTTTCCTTGGGCCACAATTTTATAAAACACTCCATATTTTCACCGACCATCACGGCCACCTGAATTGTGAGGCCATGAGGTCGCCTGCATCAGGACTAAACGGTGAAAACGATCATTGCCCGATATGTGCTTTCCATTTCACAACTTTCGATGAAACGGTAAAGTATCATGTGCAGGTCGAACTGATCTCAATACCTGTTCATCACGTCGATCACGAAGATCATTTCCATCCATATCAAACTGTATTTTCCTTTCAACTCAGGGCGCCGCCCCCAACTGCCTGAATGCATATAATTTTTTTAAACAAGTTTTTCATGGATTGATTGAATCGAAACACAGGCTTGTATTTGATTTTCATGCTTTAAAAATGATTTTCAAACAACGGTCTATTCCATGAAGCGCTGTGCACGATGTGTATTGCGTTCGTGCATACAGATAACTTTTCAGGTAGTTGTATTTTTTAAATCGAAACATTACGAAAAGGTCAATTTTCATTTTCATAATGCTGTTGCTTTTGCATCCATTAATTGCACAGCAAAAAGCAGATTTCTTGGGCCGTGTACTGGATGAGAACGGAACTTCCATGCCCGGCGTGGTGCTGCACATTGGCCCGGACGACCAGCATGTTACCACCGATAGCAAGGGTAAATTTCGTGTATATGGTTTGCCGTTAGGAGAAATACCGGTGCACGCCCATTTTCTGGGATACGAAATCTATGCGGACACGATTGTTTTGACATCGGATGTGAAAAATTATGTCATTAAGATGATCCCGGTGTCGTACGATCTGGACGGTGTGGTGATTTCGGAAGATGCCAGTGCATTGCGAAACCGCGAACAAACGCTTTCGGTTAAAGCGGTGGATAGCAAATTTATCGGCGAAAATTTGGGTGGTGATATGATGAAAACGCTCAGCCGTTTACCGGGGGTTTCCTCCATCGATATTGGTTCGGGACAGTCGAAACCTGTAATTCGCGGACTGGCCTTCAACCGTGTGGTGGTTGCCGAAAGCGGGATCAAGCACCAGGCTCAGCAGTGGGGCATGGATCACGGCCTGGAAATTGACCAGTTTAATGTGGCGGATGTGGAGGTGATTAAAGGGCCGGCATCGCTCATGTATGGTTCGGATGCCATTGGCGGTGTAATCCGTCTGGAACCTTATAAAATACCGCAGAAGGAAGGCGTGAGTGGGACGGTTACCCTCAGCGGCAAAACCAATAATAATTTGCTGGGTGTTTCCGGAAGTGCTTCTGCAAGAAAGGAAAACCGGTTTTTCCATGTCCGGCTTACCGGCATCACGCACGGAGATTATCGTGTTCCTATTGATACGGTGACCTACAATACCTTCGACTTTGTGCTGAAGGATAATTATCTGAGAAATACAGCCGGAAGGGAGCTGAACGGCTTTATAGCCGGGGGCTTTAACGGAAAATGGGGTGTAACAAAACTCAGCATCGGGAATTATTACAACCGATCGGGCTTCTATGCTGATGCGCACGGTTTTGAGATCAGGAACAGTAAAATTGATTATGACGCCAAAAACCGCGACATTGATCTGCCCTACCAGGAGGTGAACCACCTGAAGGTGATTTCAAACACCAAAATTTTGTTTGACGACCACAAAATGGACATCAACCTGAGTTTCCAGAACAACCTGAGAAGGGAATTTTCGGAACCTACGGAGCACGGATACCGGCCACTTCCGCCGAATACCCTGGAACGGGAATTCAATAAAAATGTGTACGCTGCCAATGTTCAGATGAAGCATCTTTTTAGCGAGACGCATTCTATGACAAGCGGTGTAAGCCTGGAATACCAGCAAAACCGCATTGGTGGCTGGGGATTTATCATTCCGGCCTTTGAGCAGTTTACTGCCGGTGCTTTCATTTTTGATCAGTTAAAATTTACAGACCGTCTGACGGCCAATGCAGGGGTCCGTTTCGATATTGGACACATCACCCTCGAGGAATATCAGGACTGGTATCCTACGCCGGTTTTCGACAGTGATGGCAATATTCTGGACGAAACTTTTGTGCAACGTAGTCCTTCGCTTTCAAAAACCTTCACGGCCGCAACCGGATCTGTTGGTGTAAATTATTCCACTGCCGATTTTACCGGACGGGTGAATTTCGGAAGAAGCTTCAGGTTGCCCGATGCCCGGGAGCTGGGTGCCGATGGCGTAAACTATCACCTGTTCAGGCAGGAGCGCGGCGACAGCACGCTGAAGCCCGAAACCGCCTGGCAGGCTGATCTTTCGCTTGAATTTGAAAAAGGACTTTCGGCGGTGAAGTTCAGCGGGTTTTATTCGTGGTTCCCAAACTACATTTACCTGAATCCCACCAGCGAATTCTCGGATGAAACCGGCTTGCAGGTGTTTGATTTTGTGCAGAATGAGGTGGTCAGATGGGGAGGCGAATTTGAAGTATCGCAGCAAATCAACGAAGTCTTTTCGTTGAACGTGGGAGGGGAGTATGTGTTTTCGGAACAACGCTCGGGAGCCAAGCAGGGTTTCGGGCTGGCATTTTCACCGTCGCCATCCATTATCGGAGGGATTACCTGGAAGCCACATATTTGGGATGACATTGCCAGGGAAACTTTCTTTACACTCGAAATGAAGGTGGCCGGGCGGCAGGACCGTGTGGTACCTCCAGAAGAACCGACCGACGGATACAGCGTGCTGAACTTCCGGGCCGGGACTGATCTCAGCCTGGGTGATGAATTGCTCGGCATCTATTTTCAGCTCAACAATATCCTGAATACGACTTATTATAACCATACCAGTTATTACCGCCTGATCAACATTCCGGAACCCGGAAGAAGCGCTCAGGTAACATTTAAATTTAATTTTTAAAATTTTTAAACAAATGAATATCAACAAGTTTTCAATCATAGCAATTGCATTATTCTCAATTACGCTGTTCTCATGTTCAAAAGATGACGACGACAGCACAGCACCCATTGTTTCGGGACTGGAAATCGGCCTGGGAAACAGTTTGGAATTGCACCAGGGCGGAGAACTCCACATTGAGTTTGAAGTTTCTGACAACGAAGGGCTGGATTACTACACCGTTGAAATCCACCCCGAAATGAAATCAGCAACTGCTGAATGGGAATACGAAAATACCTGGTACTTCGAGGGGCAGCCTAAAAACGATATGGTTCATCATCACGAAATTACTGTGGCTGATGATGCCGATCTGGGCCCGTATCATTTTCATCTGAAAATTGCCGATGTCAACGGAAATGTAACTACCATTGAGGAAGAAGTGGAAATGCACGAAGCCGTTGAAGGCGATGGCCCTGAAATACATGTGGATTCGCACCCTGCAGATGGTGAGATTTTTACTGACGGACAAACCATTTCAATATCCGGACATGCCCACTCCGATATGCATCATATTGCCGGAATCTTTATCGGGATTGTGAAGGAATCGGAAGGCCTGGCCAATGAAGATGTAAATGCAACCAACGCTATTGTGTTGTTTCACGAGCATGATTTTGAGTTGTACGAGGTGGATTTTGATGCTTCCATCACCGTGGGGGCTGCTGAGGATAACAATCATCCAACACCAAACGCCATCGATTCATGGGCGCTGGGTGAGGCCTACATCCTGGGTGTTTTGATTTATGTGGTGGACACATTTCATTTTCGCAGCATTATCACATTGAAGTAAACGAGTAAATTAATCTTTGATATTCATACGATGACTAATCAGCACGGCTTGCTATTATCATCGTATGAATTAAATATAAACCATGAATTAATTAGGATGACTAACAAGAATACCTGTTTAAAGTCATCTTTTAACTAAAAGCGTGGCTTAATATCACGCATTAAACCTGACAGGTGGATTGTAAAATTTGAAATCCGTTTTTGCGTACCATTTTTAAGTATTAAAATAACAATGGTTTGATAGGTTTTTTAATTGAGTGACTTGAAATAGATTTCTCAGTCCCCGATAGCTATCGGGGCTCCATCGAAATGACATTAAAATGAACTGGGGGTGGGGGGATAAAGTGATGCGGAGCGTCCGCTATCCCCCACCCCCTCCTTAACAAATTGAGACCACTGTCATTTCGACCGCAGGGAGAAATCTATTTTTTTGATGAATAAATTTGGAACGAAAAAGCATATTTTTTAGTGATTCTTTAAATAGCTAATAAACAGCAACATGTGATACTATAAAAATAAATTATTAACACCCCACCTTACAGATCTTAGATTATGAAACAACAATGACCACAAATGACGCGCGAAGCACAAACGACAACAAATGACGCCCGCAGTGCAAATGACCACTGATTACGCCGAGCGCAGCGAGGCAAATAACTCAATAACCCAATAACCCCTCCTACACTAAAGTTTCGGAGGATAAGATAATAACGAATAACGAATAACGAATAACCAATAACTTTCCCCCACCATCAAATCATTCCCATTTTACATAGCGCGCCGTTATCTTTTCGCAAAGAAATCACACAACATCATCAATGTGATCTCGGGCATTTCGCTTACCGGTGTAACGGTAGGGACAATGGCCCTGATCATTGTTTTATCGGTGTTTAATGGTTTCGAGCAACTGATCGTTTCGCTCTTCAATTCCTTCAATCCCGATCTGGTTATCAGCGTGAAAAAAGGAAAGACTTTCAATTATGATGAATTTCCATCGGAAGGCATACAAAAAATTCCGGGGGTTTATGTGCTCACGCAGGTTGTGGAAGAAAATGCTTTGCTGAAATATCGCGACAAGCAATACATCGCCACGATAAAAGGGGTGAGCGATGAATTTGAAACCATGACCGGTCTGGATACCATGCTCATCGACGGCGAATTTCATCTGCATGTGCGTGGAAAGCCACGGATGATCATGGGTGCAGGTGTATCCTATTATTTGGGAGCCAGCCTGAACGATAAGCTCAATCCCATCATGGTTTATTTGCCGAAGCGGGAAGGCCGCATTGGAGTTCGTGTGGAACAGGCCTTTAACACAGAGCGCATTTTTCCATCGGCGGTGTTTTCTATTCAGCAGGATTTCGATACAAAGTATGCCGTGGTACCCATCGAATTTGCCCGTAAGTTACTGGATTATACCGATGAAGTAACCGCAGTTGAGTTGGGCGTTATCGAAGGGTATGATGTGGACAAAATCAAAACCAGGGCGCTGGAAATTCTGGGTGGAGATTATGAAGTGAAAAACAGATTTGAGCAGCAGGAACTGCTTTATAAAATAATGCAATCGGAAAAATGGGCCATTTTCCTGATCCTGACTTTCATCCTGATCATCGCAACATTTAACGTCATCAGTTCGCTAACGATGCTCATTCTCGATAAGAAAAAAGACATTGCCGTTTTGCACAGCATGGGTGCCGGCAACAAACTCATCAAGCGTATCTTCCTGTTTGAGGGTACCATGATCTCCATTGGTGGGGCCTTGCTTGGCCTTTTTCTTGGAGGCGCTATCAGCCTGCTTCAGCAGGAGTTTGGGCTTATCAGCCTTGGTGGTGGATCGGGAACTTTTGTCATCGATGCATATCCTGTTCAAATCCAATTCATGGATTTTCTGATGGTATTCGTTACGGTAATCGTATTGGGATTGCTGGCAGCCTGGTATCCCGTCAGGCAGATTTCACATAAATATCTGCGACAAAAGCTATAGCGTTAACAGTTTTTTAACAGGATTTTATTTGGGCTTTATCAAGAATAGTTCTTAATTTGACGTTAACATTAATGTTCAGGCAACCATATTGAATATTTGCATCTAACCTTTGAAATTAGATGTTTTATTCGGGTTAAAATCAATGGATTAAACATATTTAGATGGGTTGCAGATGTTAGGCCAATTCGAATAAAATGATTATTTTTGCAAACTTTCAAATTCAAAATCAAATCAATAACTTTTTAAAACTCAAACGCTTCATCATGAAAAGCTATTTACTCCGCAGGAAATTGCTTTCGATTGTTGTTTTGCTCGCTTGCTTTTTCACCCTTAATTCTACAAATGCGCAGGTTGTCAACCTCAACGACAACAACACCGATCTTGAAATCACCGAAAACACATATGCTTTACTTGGGCTTGAAAACACCATTTCCCGGGTTTCCGCTTTTGAGGTAAAATCTTCGGAAGGGGATTTCAGTCAAATCCGGATTGATGGTTATGGTTACTCCACAAATGTTGGAGAACCCAAACTTCCGGTCATTAAGAAATTGATCGAAGTACCTTTACGCAGTGATTTTGAGGTTGAAATTACCTATCAGGGATATACCGATTATTCCCTGGCTGATTTCGGGTTGGAATCACCGGTTATCCCCTTTCAGCCATCAATTTCTAAAAGTGAGGATCCCGAAAATGTAACATTCGTATTGAACGAGGAAGTTTATGCCATTGATGGTATGCTGGGTAATCAACTGGTAGATGTGGTTCCACTTGGAATTATGCGTGGCATTAACCTGGCCCGCGTGGAGATTTCGCCCATACAGTATAACCCGGTGAAAGGGATTATCAGGGTTTACGAAAGCCTTGCAGTAAATATTTCGTTTACCGGAGCCAATGTGCCGGAAACCATTCAGCTAAAAGAAGATCAAACCAATCGCTATTTCAAAAATATGAGCAGGTTGGTTTTCAATTATAAAGAAATTCAGACAGATGAATTGATCGACGATGAGCCGGTTACCTATATCATTGTTTCCGATCCGATGTTCCAGGAACCCCTTCAGCCTTTTGTTGAATGGAAAACCAAAAAAGGTTTTAAAGTTGTGGAAGCCTACACCGATGATTCCTCAGTAGGTTCAACCACCACAAGCATCAAATCATATCTTGAAGATTTTTACAACGACCCGCCCGAAGGTTACAATCCGCAAAGCTTTGTGCTCTTTGTTGGTGATGTGGCACAAATTCCAACATTTGACGGAAACGCCGGTTACCATGTAACAGACCTCTATTACTGCGAATACACAAATGACCTTTTCCCGGAGGCGTATTCCGGAAGATTTTCAGCAACAAACCTTACCGAACTTCAGCCCCAAATCGACAAAACACTTGAATACGAACAATATGCTTTCCCTGATCCATCATTTCTCGATGAAGTTGTGATGGTTGCAGGTGCCGATGCCTCCCACTCTCAAACCTGGGGTAACGGCCAGATCAATTACGGGACCGAATATTACTTCAATGCCGATCACGGGTTGTTTTCACACACCTACCTTCAGCCGGAGCCGGGCGGTGGAAACTATTCGCAGCAGATCAAACAAAATATTTCCGACGGTGTATCGTATGCCAACTATACAGCTCACTGCAGCCCTTCAGGATGGGCTGACCCAAGCTTTGTGATCAGCGATGTTTCCGGATTGACCAATGCCCACAAATATCCCTTGATGATTGGGAACTGCTGTTCTTCAGTAGAATTCCAGATCGATTGTTTTGGTGAAGAAGTATTGCGTGCTCCTCTTAAAGGTGCCATCGGATACATTGGCGGATCAAACAGTACCTACTGGGATGAAGATTACTGGTGGGGCGTAGGTTTTGAAACCGTGTCGGCCAACCCAACCTACAACCCCGAAAACCTTGGTGCCTACGACCGTACTTTCCACGATCAGAATGGGATTTCGATGGATGACTGGTATATCACCCAGGGCCAGATGTCAGCAGCAGGAAACCTCGCTGTAACGCAATCAGGCTCAAGCCGCGAAGAATACTACTGGGAGATTTATCACCTGATGGGTGACCCTTCAGTTATGATTTATTTTTCACAGCCTCCTGAACCAGCTGCTTCATTTCCTGCATTGATGCCAGTCGGTTCAGCAACCTTTACCGTAAATACCGAGCCTTATGCATATGTTGCCATTTCAAAAGAAGGTGTTTTGCATGGTACGGCACTTGCCGATGAATCCGGCGTTGCCGAAATCGAATTCGATATGCCGATTACCGTTCCGGGCGTTGCCGATGTGGTGATCACCGGCCAGAACCTGATGCCTTACATGGGCGAGGTCACCGTTGCATCACCGGATGGTCCTTACGTACTTCTTGATGAATTTGAAGTGAATGATGATGCCGGAAATGCCAACGGAATTGCTGATTATGGTGAATCCATCAGCCTTAATATTTCTTTGAAAAACCTGGGTTCAGAAACGGCTGATGATGTGGAACTGACCTTGTCAAGTGAGGATTCGTTCGTTACTATAAATTCTGCCAATGCCACATTGGGAAGCATCGAACCTGATGAGACGGTAAGCCTTACCGGCGTTTTTGGTATTGATATTGCCGAAGATATTCCGGATGGACACAGCATGGCCTTTATGATTGCAGCTTCCGACGGAACTGATACCTGGGAAAGTAGTTTCAACGTTACCGGACATTCACCGGTTCTTGCTTTCAATAACTACACAATACTCGATCCTTCAGGAAATAATAACGGTAAACTCGATCCGGGTGAAACCGTTGATATTCTCATCAGCCTGACGAACGATGGTTTTGCCGACTCTTATAATGTGCTGGGCGAGCTGACCTCACCAAGCGCATTTGTAACGATAAACACCACCGAACCTCAGGAATTTG
>JAGYLT010000209.1 GCA_018400545.1 Bacteroidales bacterium | reverse complement strand
AGCGAGTGCAAAAACCATATAGCTGCGACCGGTGAAATCGAGTTCGAAACCAAACCAGCCTTGTATGGTGCTGCTAAAAAGCAAAACGGGAATGGTAATAAAAATTGAAATAAAGAACCGTTTTTTAAAATCCTCAGCCATATGTTTGTGATGGTCTCCGTGATCGTGGGAATGATCCTGATGACCATTGTGCCCATTTGCTTCTTTTTGGCTGTCATCATCATGTTCGTTGTGATGGTGATGATGATTATTTTTTTCTTTATCAGGTTTATTTTTGTTTTTGTGTTGATCCATGGTTTATATCTTTACAGTAGTTTTACTTTCATGCCGATGAATATTATTCGGCTTTCAGGATGTTTTGTATTCCTTGTGCAACAGCATCAGGATTGAATGAAATGCTGTTGATGCGATTTTTTACCAGGAAACGGGCAAATTCAGAAAAGTCGCTGGGCGCTTGCCCGCAAAGACCTATCTTCCGTTTTGCCTTCCGGGCGCCTCTTAAGGCCATCTCTATCATCTTTTTAGATGCTTCGTCCTGCTCATCAAAGAGATGACTTACCTCAGCCGAATCACGGTCGAGCCCCAGGGTGAGCTGGGTGAGGTCGTTTGAGCCAATGGAAAATCCGTCAAATATTTTGGCGAATTCATCTATGAGCAAAACGTTACCCGGCAATTCAACCATCATGTATATTTCCAGGTTGTTCCAGCCTTGTTTCAGGCCGTTTTTTTCCATCTCCTGCAGCACCCTTTTTCCTTCTTCTACAGTCCGGCAAAACGGAATCATCAGTTTTACATTGGTTAGGCCCATATCATCGCGCACCACTTTCATGGCTTCGCATTCCATACCGAAACCTTCTGCATAACTCTTGTTGTAATATCGCGAAGCACCCCGGAAGCCCAGCATGGGGTTTTCCTCTTTGGGTTCAAATTGCTTACCGCCAAGCAACCCTGCATATTCGTTCGATTTGAAATCGCTCATGCGAACGATCACATCACGTGGGTAAAATGCCGCTGCTATGGTTGCGACGGCTTCGGAGAGCTGATCTACAAAAAACGCTTTTTTGTTGCTGTATCTGCTGGTGATTCTTTGAATCTTATTTTTTTGTCGTTTATCGCGCAGCTTGTCGAAGTGCAACAATGCCAGCGGATGGGCATGTATTGTATTGTTTATGATGAATTCCAACCGCATAAGGCCGACACCTGCCACAGGATATGCTGCGTATTTAAGCGCACTCGAAGGATCTCCCAAAATTAGCATTACCTCGGTTTTTGGTTTTTTCATCGCTTTCAGGTCAATGCTGTCTTCTTTCCATTCAAGCTCACCTTTATAGATTTTACCTTCATCGCCTTCGGCACAGGAAACTGTGACCGTCTCACCATCAGTTAGTTTTTTGGTTGCATCACCGGTACCCACAACAGCTACTGCACCAAGTTCGCGTGCTACGATTGCGGCATGGCTGGTACGTCCACCGCTGTTGGTAATGATCGAAGAGGCTTTTTTCATGATGATGTCCCAATCGGGATTGGTAGATTCGGTAACCAGCACATCCCCTTCATCGAGCTTGCCGGAATCATCAGGTGAATCCAGTATCCTTACTTTCCCCGAAGTGATCTTGTCGCCGATAGCTATACCGGTTGCGAGCACTTTACCTTTTTTCTTTAGTGCGTATGTTTTTAGGGTTGCTTCGTCCTCTTTTTTCGAATGCACTGTTTCGGGGCGCGCCTGAACGATAAACAATTCATTGGAGTTGGCGTCTTTGGCCCATTCCACATCCATGGGTAGTTTGTAATGCTCTTCGATTAGCATTCCCCAGTAGGCCAGTTGAGTTATTTCATCATCATTCAGCACAAAAATATCTCGCTTCTTTTTTGGTGTTTTTGTGTTTCTTGTGGTGTGCCGTTTGCTTTTGGAATAAACCATTGTTCTGGCCTTGCTGCCCATGATTTTGCGGATTACGGATTTCAGGTTTTTTTTCAGCGATGGTTTGAACACATCATACTGATCGGCCTGAACGTTTCCCTGAACCACATTTTCACCCAGTCCCCAGCTTCCGGAAATGAACAGCAGTTGTTCGTGCCCGGTTTCCGGTTCGATGGTGAACATGACTCCTGCTGAAGCTTCATCTGCGCGCACCATGCGCTGTACACCAGCGGAAAGCGCTACTTTCATGTGGTCGAAATCATTTTCGATGCGGTATTTAATGGCCCTGTCAGTAAAAAGTGAGGCCATGCATTTTTGAACGGCTTTTACAACTTCATCTTCGCCTTCCACATTGAGAAATGAATCGTGCTGCCCGGCGAAGCTGGCCGTAGGCAGATCTTCGGCTGTTGCACTGCTTCGCACGGCAACGCTTTCCATTCCTTCTTCCTTTTCCGCAAGTTTTCTGTAGGCTTGTTTTATTTCTTTTTCCAGAACTTCCGGCATATCAGCAGCCATAATTCTTTTTCTTATTTCTGCACCTGTCGAATCGAGGTTGGAAAACTCGTCCGTATCCAGATTTTCCAGCAAATCGGTGACTGGATCGCGCAAATTATTCTCGTCCAGAAAATGCCAGTAAGCTTTTGCTGTAGTTGCAAAACCATTGGGTATCCTGACTCCTCTTTTGCCAAGCCGTTTTATCATCTCGCCCAGGGAGGCATTTTTACCACCTACCTTTTTATTATCTCTTTTATCTAACTCCGAAAAAAATTTGATGTATTTCATGGTTTAATTTTCTTTTGGGATGAATAACTGTTTCATTTTAAATACTTAAAAACAGCCTGCTACTCATTGCTGCTTTTTTTAAATATATGGGTTGCCTGTCCGTAATACATTTCAGCGGCTTCCATAATGGTTTCGGAGAGGGTAGGGTGGGGGTGAATGGTCAATTCCAGGTCTTTGGCAACAGCACCCATTTCGATAGCCAGGGTTGCTTCGGCCACAAGGCTGCCCGCTCTTTTGCCGGCAAATTCGGCACCGAGAAGCCGGTCGTTTTCAGGATCAATGATCAGCTTTGTAAGGCCATATTTAATTCCCTGAGTGGCTGCCCTGCCTGAGGCATTCCAGGGGAAGGTTACTATTTTAACAGTCCGGTTCTCTTCCTTTGCCATGGCTTCGGTAAGACCAACCCAGGCCAGTCCGGTGTAAACGATTGCGGGAATGGCTTTTGGTTCGTAGGCGGTTTTCTTTCCGGCAATGTGCTCTGCAGCCACCCTGCCCTCATGTGAGGCCTTGTGCGCCAGCAGGGGTTGCCCGGCCACATCGCCAATAGCATAAATGTGATCAATGTTTGTTTGCCGGTATTCATTCACCCGGATAAATCCTTTATCATCTGTTTTGATACCTGCAGCTTCCAGTCCGATGTTTTCCGAATTTGGCGCTTCACCGATCGCCACCAGCATCTTGTCGAAAGTGGCACTTTCCTGCTTGCCTTCATCATTTTCAAAAGTGACTTTAAGCTGTTTGCCTTGCTTCTGAGCTTTAACAACCTTTGTGTTGAAATGCGCGTTTTTCAACAGCGTTTTTCTTTCTTTCTGAAAAACACCTGCAACATCGCGCGACATACCGGGCATAATGCCGCCTGTGGCTTCAATGATGGTGATCTTTGTGCCCAATGCCTGATAAATTACACCCATCTCCAGCCCTATGTATCCGGCGCCAACCACCAGCATGTTTTCGGGAACTTCTTTGAGTTCTAAAGCTGATTCTGCATTGAGGATTTTGTCGTGGTTAAATTTTGCTTCCGGAAGTTCTATGGCGTGTGCGCCTGTTGCCACGATCCCTTTTTCAAATGCCAGACTGGATTTGTTATTGTCCATATCTGTGACTTCCAGCGTATGGCTGTCGGTAAATTTTGCATATGCTCTCACATAGTTGATCTTGCGGCTTTTGGTGAGTTGTCCCAATCCTTTGGTAAGTTTGTTCACCACCCTTTCTTTCCATTTACGAAGCTTATTGACATCCACAGAAACATCATCAAACTCCAGCCCCCATTCTCTGGCTTTTTCTGTATCATCCTTTACATCGGCAAAGTGCAGCAAAGCCTTTGTGGGAATGCATCCATGGTACAAACAAACACCTCCGGGATTTTCATTGGGGTCAATTAGTGTTACATCCAGGCCAAGATCGGCAGCATGAAAAGCTGCGGCATAGCCTCCGGGGCCGGCGCCTATTATTGCCAATTGTGCTTTTTTGTTCTTCGCTGTCATGATTATCCTTCTTTAAACATGGTTAGTATTGGGTTTTCGAGGGCTTCGCAAAACCATCGCAGGAAACGTGCTCCCTCGGCGCCGTCAATTACGCGGTGGTCGTAAGATAAAGATAAGGGCAGCATTTCTCTGGGTTTGAATTCACCATCAATATATACCGGTTCGGTGCGTGTTTGTGAAACACCCAGGACGGCCACATTTGGCCGGTAAACGATCGGGGTAAAATTGGTGCCGCCGATCCCGCCCAAATTTGAAATGGCAATGTTGCCCCCCTGGAGTTCATCAGGTTTGATTTTTTTATTCCTTGTTTTTTCGGCGATTTCCCCTAACTCTTTGGACAAACTTATGATTGATTTCTTGTCAACATCTTTTATCACCGGTACCAGCAGACCGCGTTCTGTATCCACTGCAACACCTATGTGATAGTATTTTTTAAAGATGATCTCATCATTTTTTGCGTCGAGGCTTACATTGAAGTTTGGAAATGTTTTTAGCGCTTGCGCCATAATTTTTAGCAAAATAGCAGTTATGGTTAATTTGCCTCCTTCTTTTTCCACCTCTTTGCCATATTTTTTCCTGAAAGTTTCGAGACTTGTGATGTCTGCTTTATCAAATTGAAATACATGGGGAATGGTTTGCCATGAAGCCTGCATGTTCTTTGCGATCCTTTTGCGAATGCTGTTAAGCGGTTTACGTTCAACACTGCCATATTTGCTGAAATCGGGAAGTTC
>JAGYLT010000208.1 GCA_018400545.1 Bacteroidales bacterium | reverse complement strand
GTTGTCGGAAGCGCCCACGCGCGTAAAAATTTTGTCAACCAGCCCCACCTTTGCTGATTCGGCAGGAACATAGCTACCCATTTGCGCCAGCAGCACAATCAGGGCTGTTTGCCTCAGCAAAGCTGATTTTCCTGACATATTCGGTCCGGTGATGATCACGATTTGCTGTTTTTTGGTATCCAGGAAAACATCGTTGGGAATGTATTTTTCTCCCGGCGGCAACTGGCTTTCAATCACGGGATGTCTCCCTTTTTTAATGTCCAGCACATAGCTGTCATTGATTTCAGGCCGAACATAATTATTGGCCACCGCAATTTCGGCAAACGATTGCAGGCAGTCGAGCTGTGCCACCAGGTTTGCGTTAAGCTGGATCGGCTCGATATAATCTGCAGTGCTTAAAACAAGGTCGTTGTACAGCCGGGTTTCGATACCCAGGATTTTTTCTTCTGCCGTGAGGATTTTTTCTTCGTATTCCTTGAGTTCCTCCGTGATGTATCTTTCAGAATTTACCAGGGTCTGACGCCGCTCCCAGGTTTCGGGCACTTTATCTTTATGCACATTGGTCACTTCCAGATAATAGCCGAAAACATTGTTGAAAGCAATTTTTAATGAAGGAATTCCGGTGGCTTCTATTTCCCGTTTGCGGATTTGTTCAAGGTAATCTTTACCCGAAAACAACAATTTACGCAATTCGTCAAGCTCCTCCGAAACCCCGTCCCGGATAACGCTGCCTTTGTTGACCATGGCCGGAGGATCGTCATTGAGTTCCCGCTCAATTTTATCCCGGATCAACTGGCAGGGATTTAACTGATCGCCGATGGTTTCTATCGGTCCAGATTGCGAAATGGCGCAGCTCTCCTTAATTTTCTCCACCGCATAAAGCCCTTTCATCACTTGCCGTAGTTCCCGCGGGCTTACACGGCCAACGGCAACTTTTGAGATCAGCCTTTCCAGATCGCCAATGGACTTGATGTTTTGGGTGAGGATTTCGGTAATTTCTCTGTTTTTAATCAGGTATTCCACCACGGTCAGGCGCTCTTCGATGGTTTTTTTGATTTTCAGCGGCAGCGAAATCCATTTTCTGATCATCCGCGATCCCATGGGTGAAATGGTCTGATCGATCACATCCATGAGGGTGGCTGCATTTTCGTTGGGAGAGTAGAGCAGCTCCAGGTTACGGATGGTGAACTTATCCAGCCAAACGTATTTTTCTTCCTCAATCCGTGATAATTTACAAATATGGGACACCTGGTCGTGATGGGTTTCGGCAAGGTAGTGCAGCGCAGCGCCAGCGGCAATATTGCCGTTCAGGAGGTCTTCCACGCCAAAGCCTTTGAGCGATGTGGTATCAAAGTGTTTTAGCAGGGTTTCGCGGGAAAAATCTTCGGTAAAAACCCAGTCGTCAAAAGTGGTGATATAATATTTTTCGCTGAATTGCCCGGTAAACATTTTTCGCTTGCTTCGCTGAATGATCACCTCACTGGGTTTAAAGCTTTGCAGGAGTTTATCCACATATTCGTTGCTGCCTTCGGTAACATAAAACTCGCCGGTTGAAACATCCAGGAATGAAACACCTGTTTTTTTGGGAAGCAGGTGGAGGCTTGCCAGGAAATTATTCTCCCTGTTTTCCAGCACTTTATCGTTGTAAGAAACACCCGGAGTTACCAATTCGGTAACGCCACGTTTCACGATCTTTTTTGTCATTTTCGGATCTTCCAGCTGATCACAAATGGCAACCCGCTGGCCGGCCCGGACAAGTTTAGGCAGATAAGTGTCGAGTGAGTGGTGGGGAAATCCCGCAAGGTCAACATACGAAGCTGCGCCATTGGCTCTTTTGGTTAAAATAATGCCCAGGATATTGGCTGCCTTCACCGCATCATCACCAAAAGTTTCGTAAAAGTCGCCCACCCTGAACAGCAGCAAAGCGTCAGGATATTTGGCCTTGATGGCGTTGTATTGCTTCATCAAGGGGGTTACATTTGATTTCGACTTTTTTTCTTTAGCCAACTTGCTATGATTTTGCTGCAAAAATAACCACTAATTTTGCCTGATTAAATGATGTGAATAACTCACTGAAAAATAGCCAAAAAAGATTTTATGACCACCGAAAAACAGTATAGCATGCGAAAGCTCAAAAATGAAGAATTGGGACGCATGGAAGCCGATGATTTTAAAGTGGCCGAAAAGCTGCCTTGCATTGTGGTGCTCGACAATGTGCGGAGCCTGAATAACATCGGATCGGTTTTTCGCACTTCCGATGCCTTCAGGATTGAAGCCATTTATTTGTGCGGCATCACGGCCACACCACCACACCGCGAAATTCATAAAACGGCACTTGGAGCTACAGAATCCGTGAGCTGGGCGTATTTTGAGGAAACTTCAGCCGCCATCAAAAAACTGAAATCCAATGGATTCCGCATCTTTTCCGTTGAGCAGGCAGAAAGCAGCATTGAGCCCGGCGCACTAAAAATTCAGCCCGACGACAAAACGGCACTGGTTTTTGGCCACGAGGTGAAAGGCGTTCAGCAGGAAATTGTTGACATGTCGGATGCATGCATCGAAATTCCGCAATACGGAACAAAACACTCCTTGAATGTTTCGGTGAGCGCCGGCATCATGATCTGGGAAATATTTAAAAAGTACGACAGGTTATTCGGCTGATAATTAAAAGTTTATTTTGGATGTATTCGATTTCAGTTCGCGTATAATATTTTACATCTTAATTAAATCCGAAAAATTCCGAAACCAATAGTTATCAACAATTTGATGAATGAATACAATAAAAATTCCGGAGATAAGTATTTTTCGCTAAAAAATTCAATATTAATTCATTATTAGTTGTTAAAAATTTAGTGTATTCAAACTGAAACTCTTTATATTTGCAGCCTCAAATAGGGATATTAACAAAACAAATAGGGATATTAACAAAATAAATTAGTGTTATGATGACAAAGACATCTATTTTTAAGATTGCAGGGATTATGCTTTTGGTTATTGCTTTCGCAGGCTGTAACAACCTGAAAAAGATGGCCAAAAACTTTAACTCGGTTTCTTATGAGGTAACCCCCGAAGTACTGGAAGCCAAAGGCGGGGTTGTTGATTTCACCGTTACCGGAAACATTCCTCCGAAGTATTTCAACAAAAAAGCAGCTGTTTTTTTCCAGCCGGTATTGAAATATAACGGGCAGGAGCTTGAACTTGACCCAACCATGCTGATTGGCGAAAATGTTGAAGGTGAAGGCAAGCGGGTAAATTATGACAATGGCGGAACATTCACATATACTGAAAGTTTTGACTTTGTTCCTGAAATGAAGGAATCGGAACTGATGGTGAATATGATTGCATTTTTGCCAAAAGAGCCGGTTGCTCAGGGTATGACCATGGCCGACGCCATGAAAATGAATAAAGCAGTTAACCTTGGCGAAGTTAAAATTGCAGATGGTGTGATCGCCACTTCAGAAAGAATTAACGTTGCAAATGAGGTAATGGAATTGTCGGAAGACGGACAACAGGTTGAATCACAGTATTCAGTTGATTTGCTTGAGCTGGCGCCACATGGTTACGAAAAAGTGACTATTGTTAGCGAAATGGCAACCATCTACTATCAGAAAAACCTGCATTATTTCAACACAAACCTGGAATGGAATAAAAAGAAAGACATGCCCGGACAGCTTGACAACCTCGATGACTTTGTACGCAAAGGCTGGGAAATTAAAGATGTTGAAATTGACGGATGGGCATCTCCCGAAGGAGAGGAAACCTTTAACGAAGGCCTTTCTGAAAAGCGTGCAAACACAGCAAAAGATGTTGTCTTCAGGAATTTCAAAAAGCTGATTCGTGAAGACGATTCAAAAGTTTCTTTCGAAGATACTGATGATCTCAATGTAAAGTTGGTTGGCCATGGCCCTGACTGGAACGGGTTTATGGATGAAGTTGAAGCATCCAGCATTAAAGACAAGCGCCCGATCCTCAACGTGGTTAAATCATCCAGGCCTGAGCAGCGCGAAGAAGAAATCAGGAATATGATCAATATTTATCCTGAACTGGAAGAATCAATTCTGCCTCCGCTGCGTCGCGCACACGTTAAAGTTAACTGCTTCGAGCCCAAGAAAACCGATCAGGAAATTGCAAGGCTTGCAACCACAAACCCACGCGAACTGAACGAAAAAGAGTTGCTGTATGCTGCAACTCTCACCGATGACTGGAATACACAATACACCATCTATAAATCAGCCACCCGCGAATATCCGAATAGCTGGAAAGGATTTAACAATGCCGCTTATATAGCTTTAAAGCTTGGCAAAACCAACGAAGCTGTTACCCACCTTGAAAAGGCCAAGAGCCTCAACAGCAACAATGGTTCGGTTCTCAACAACCTGGGTATTGCCCATGCCATCATGGAAAACTACAGCGAAGCTGAGAGCAACCTGCTGAATGCAAATAAAATGGGTGTTGATAACAATTACAATCTGGGTTTGATGGACCTCAAAAAAGGAAACTATAAAGCTGCCATCAGCAAATTCTCAGGAGTAAGGTGTAATTACCACGTGGCCCTCGCTCAGGTAATGGTTGAAAATTATAAACTCGCCGGGGAACAGCTCGAATGTGCCCGCAAAAATGGGGACACCTATTATCTGATGGCTGTTGTTGGCGCAAGAACAGACAACAAGACCATGATGGTCCAGAACCTTGAAAAAGCGATCAAAGCCGATTCAAAGCTGAAAGGTGAAGCAAAGGTTGACCGCGAATTCATTGAATATTTTAACGACAGCGAATTTACAGCACTGGTAAATTAATCAGTAAACATAGAAAATATTGAAACCGGTAGCAGTGATGTTACCGGTTTTTTTATGTCGGTTTTTGGTGAATTTATTCGTTTTCCCACAAATGAAAATCGAAAGGATTGGGTTGATCCTGGTTAATTGGCCGCATCCTGAA
>JAGYLT010000207.1 GCA_018400545.1 Bacteroidales bacterium | reverse complement strand
TTATAGAAATGCAGCATAAATTTTCTACTTTAAACGAATTTGATGGAACAGTCCGCGATTATGTTTCAGACTTATTAGTTAAATTTTCCAATGTGTTTTTTACTGATATCAATTTATTTGATGTTGATGGTAAGCTAATTGCCTCATCACGTCCTCAGATTTTTGATGAAAAGCTTATTAGTACATTGATGCAACCTAATGCATTCAGAGGGTTGAGATACGAAGGAAAATCGTTATTTATCCAAAAAGAAAACATCGGAAAGCAAGAATATCTTTCAGCGTATATACCTTTTACCAATACTAACGGAGAAGTGATCGGTTATTTGAATCTTCCATATTTTGCAAAAGAAATGGAACTCAACCACGAAATTTCGAATTTGCTTGTTGTTTATGTGAATATATATGTAATTCTTATTGGAATTTCTTTGATTCTTGCAGGCATAATTTCTAATTATATTTCTAAGCCTGTAAAACTGATCATTGATAAAATTAAACAAGTTAATCTCGGAGGACAGAATGAAAGCATAGAACTTGATAGGAAAGACGAGATAGGAAAATTGGTTGTTGAATATAATCGTATGATAGATGAGTTATCAAAAAGCGCGGAATTACTGGCACGTTCCGAACGCGAATATGCCTGGCGCGAAATGGCAAAACAAGTAGCTCATGAGATAAAGAATCCGTTGACACCAATGAAATTGAGTGTGCAGCATTTACACCGGGCCTGGAAAAATTCGAAGGACGGATGGGACGAAAAATTAGAGAAGTTCACCAGAAACATGACAGAGCAGATCGACTCACTATCCAAGATAGCAACAGAATTTTCGGATTTCGCTAAAATGCCGGCAGGTCAAAAAAGTAAAACGAGCCTGGTGGAATCCATAAGTAGTTCACTGAAACTATTTAGCAACTATGAAAACATTGCGATTGATTTCATTTTTGACTCACATGAAAAATATTTTGTTAACGGCGATAAGGAGCAGCTATCAAGGGTTTTTAATAATTTACTCAAAAATTCCATTCAGGCTATTGGATTCGAGAAATACGGGCATATTGTTATTCAACTATCCCGAAAAGGTAACGTTCATGAAATCACCATTAGTGATGATGGTTCGGGTATTTCTGATGAAATTGCATCAAAAATATTTTATCCGAATTTTACAACAAAAACGGGAGGGATGGGTCTTGGCCTTGCCATAGTTAAAAGCATTATAACTTCGACCGGTGGTGAAATTTCTTATCATTCGAAAAAAAGTCAAGGTACCACTTTTACCATCACAATCCCTTCAGTTTAACCAAGTTGGCTACAATGGGATATTTCCGTGTTTTTTGGGTGGACTATGTTCACTTTTATTTTTTGTCATTTCAAGCGCCTGAATTAACTTTTTGCGTGTCTGTCGTGGGTAGATAATCTCATCGATATAACCTAACTCAGCGGCTTTGTAGGGGCTTGCAAAAGTGTTTTTATAGTCTTCGACAGCTTTGGTTTTTTCGTCATCATTTAATTTACCACGGTACAAAATATTAACGGCTCCCTCCGGACCCATAACAGCGATTTCCGCAGTGTGATAAGCATAATTAATATCGGCGCCAATGTGCTTACTCGACATAACATCGTAGGCTCCGCCGTAGGCTTTTCGTGTAATGACAGTAATTTTTGGAACAGTAGCTTCGGAGTACGCATAAAGTAATTTGGCACCATGCTTAATTATTCCGCCAAATTCCTGTGCAGTTCCGGGAAGAAATCCAGGCACATCTTCAAAAGTAATCAACGGAATATTGAATGCGTCGCAGAATCGAACGAACCGTGCAGCTTTTACTGAAGAGTTAATATCCAAAACACCGGCGAGTACATTTGGCTGATTGGCGACGATACCAACGGAACGACCATCCAGCCTGGCAAAACCAACGATAATGTTTTTGGCATAATGAGGATGAACTTCAAAGAAATTATGATTATCGACAACGGAGAGGATTATTTCTTTGATGTCGTATGGTTTATTCGGATCGGCAGGAACAACGGTATCCAGTTTTTTATCTTCGCGATCAGGACTATCAGTAGTAGGCTTAACAGGTGCCTCTTCCATATTATTGGAGGGAAGATAACTAATTAATTCCCTGACCATCATGAGTGTTTGCTCATCATTGTCGCCTGTAAAATGTGCTACTCCGCTGGTGGCGTTGTGGGTCATAGCTCCGCCAAGGTCTTCTTTTGTAACCTCTTCGTGTGTAACGGTTTTTATGACATCTGGCCCTGTGACAAACATGTAGCTTGTATTCTTTACCATAAAGATAAAATCGGTAATGGCAGGCGAATAAACGGCTCCGCCGGCACAAGGCCCCATAATAGCGGATATTTGAGGAACAACACCGGACGCTTTTGTATTAAGCAGAAAAATATCAGCATAGCCTGCAAGACTTTGAACACCCTCTTGAATACGTGCACCGCCTGAATCATTCAATCCAATTACAGGGGCTCCCATTTTCATGGCCAATTTCATGATTTTCACAATTTTATCGGCATTAGCGCGGGATAGTGTGCCTCCAAAAACCGAAAAATCCTGAGCGAAAACATAAACCAGACGTCCGTCAATCTTACCATAACCGCTAACTACGCCATCGCCAAGGATCTTATTTTCCTGCATATTGAAATCGGTAGCACGATGAGTTACGAACTTATCCAGTTCCACAAATGATCCTTCGTCAAGCAGATTTTTTACACGCTCACGCGCAGTTGTTCTGCCTGATTTATGAATTTTGTCTATTCTCTCTTTTCCGCCGCCTAACTCTGCAAGTTTACTTTTTTCTTCAAATAGTTTGATTTTATCTTCAAGTGAAGCCATAATTATTTTGTCTTTTAATGTTCTATTCAACAATTACCAGTGTTTGATTGCCATCAATTATATCACCTTCGTTTACAAGTATTTCTTTTACAATCCTATCTTTAACAACTTTGTACTCGCTTTCCATTTTCATTGCAGATACAATGATCACAGTATCACCGGCTTTAACATGATCTCCTTCTTTAACCGGTATCTTAACAACCTTTCCGGGCATAGGACTTGAAATTTTTCGAATATCATCCGCTTCTTCTGCATTTCTGTTTTGCATATACCGTGCTTCTGCATCAATTATTTCGATATCATAGGAATTGTAAAGTGTATTTACATTGTAATGTCTGTGATCCTTCTTTTCTATCAATTCCACATTATATGAAATATTATTGTGAATGATGGAAAAAACGCCGGTTTCGACCATCAGGGCATCAACCTCAAATATTTTATCATCAACACGTATTTTATAAACATTTCCCTTTTGTTCAAGCAGCTTAACATTTGCAAGTCTGTCATTAACCTTTATCTCGAGCGCCATAATTTTAATTTATTGGTTGTATTAAAAATTTATCATGGCCTTCTTACGACCAAATAATTTCCATTGATTATTTTCCTCGGTATATCCATTTTTTCGTTGACTAGTACCGGTTTTATTTTTAAAATGGATATATGCAGCAATTAGGGCGATTTCTTCGCAGTCGCCTCCGCAAGGCTGTTTTAACATTAAGGTATCTAAATGTTTTTCGATGAAATGCGTATTATAATTTCCTGAAATAAAATCTTCATTTTCCATAATATTGGCAAGAAAGGGTATTGAAGTTTTAATTCCTGTGATCTTGTAAGCATACAATGCCCTTTTCATGCGCTTAATGGCTTCTTCTCTGGTGGGAGCCCAAACGATCAGTTTGGATATCATTGGGTCGTAATGAATCGGTATTTCATATCCTTCGTAAACATAGCCATCGTGGCGCACTCCGAGGCCTAAAGGCTCAGTAATGTGTTTTATAAGCCCCGGAGAAGGCATAAAATTGTTGTCAGGATCTTCAGCATAAATCCGGCATTCTATCGCATGTCCGTTTTGTTTCAGTTCTTCCTGTTTCAATTGCAATACTTCACCCTGTGCGATATGAATTTGCTCCTTTACCAGGTCAACACCTACAACCCTTTCGGTAATTGGATGCTCAACCTGCAAACGTGTATTCATTTCGAGGAAATAATAATTCAGGTTGTCATCAACAATAAATTCTATTGTTCCTGCACCATGATAATTTACAGCTTTTGCGGCAGCAACTGCATGGGCTCCCATTTCATTTCTGATCGCATCATTCATTAAAGGCGAAGGAGTTTCTTCGATAACTTTCTGATGACGCCGTTGAACTGAACATTCGCGTTCGAACAAATGGATTGTATTTCCATGCTTATCTGCCAACACCTGAAATTCGATGTGATGAGGCGATTCAATGTATTTTTCGATATAAACAGCATCATCGCCAAAAGCTGATAGAGCTTCTGAACGAGCACTCCTGATGGCACTTTTAATATCATTTTTACTTTTAACGAGCCGCATACCTTTTCCTCCGCCACCGGCCGAAGCTTTAATCATTACCGGAAGGCCTATTTCCTGTACCTTCTTTATTGCAAGGTCCTCATCGTTGATTGGTTCAACTGTTCCAGGAACAACAGGAACACCGGCTGCAATCATTCTTTTGCGCGCGGTAATTTTATCGCCCATGCTTGAAATAGCATGAGAATCGGGTCCTATAAAAATTATTCCTTCGCTGGCACAACGCTCCGAAAAGGAAGCATTTTCTGATAAGAAACCGTAGCCCGGATGAATGGCATCAGCACCGGAATGTTTAGCTGCAGCAATGATTTTCTCGATATTCAAATAACTTTCCGATGAAGGAGAAGCGCCAATATGATAAGCTTCATCAGCATATCTAACATGCATCGACGACCGGTCGGCATCTGAATAAACTGCAACGGATCTTATTCCCATCTCACGGCAGGAACGCATTACACGTATTGCAATTTCACCCCTGTTTGCCACTAAAACTTTTTTAATCATATTATTTTATTTAGTAACCTTATTTTCAATAATTTGCAAATCTAAAATA